>NZ_JBFARO010000051.1:0-55069 GCF_040677125.1 Actinomadura sp. NPDC049382 | reverse complement strand
GGTGCCCGGCAGGGCGCCCCCCCCGGTGCCGGGGCGGGCGCGGCGCAGGCCCTTCGCGAGCGGGCCGCGCAGGCCGTTCACGGGCGGGCGTCCCCGGCCGCGGCGGTCACTGCACCTTCTGCACGGCGTCGCCGATCGCCTTGACGAACTGCGGCAGGCGCGGCCCCCAGCGGGAGGCGATGTCGTCGTCGAGCTCGACCACGTTCTTGTTCTTCACCGCGCCCAGACCGGACCAGCCGGGACGCTCGCCCAGCGCGGCGGTGTTCTGACCGCAGCACTTGGTGTCGGCCAGGAAGATGAGGTCGGGGTCCTGCTTGAGCAGGTACTCGCGGGACAGCTGCGGGTACCCGCCGGTCGCCTTGTCGGCGGCGTCGGCGACGTTCCGCAGCCCGAACATGCCGTACACCTGGCCGACGAACGTCTTGGACGTCACCGAGTGCAGCTCGTTGTCGAGCTCGTGGTAGTACGTCAGGCCCTTGCCCTTGGCGGACGCGGACGCCGCCTCGACCGTCCGCTGGATCTCCGCCCGCATGCCGTCGGTGAGCTTCTTGGCCTCGGCGGCGTGGCCGGTGGCCAGGCCGAGGTCGTTGATCTCGTCGTAGGCGTCGTCCAGCTTCGCCGCCGCGGGCTCCAGCAGGACGGGGATCTTCACCTTCTCCAGCGACTTCACGATGCCGTTCAGGTCGTCGGACACGACGACGAGGTCCGGCTTGTAGGCGATGACCGCCTCGGCGTTCGGCTTGAAGCCGGACAGCTTGGTGCGCGGCGCCTCGGCCGGGTAGTTGGAGAAGTCGCTGACCGCGACCACCTGCGGGCCGGCGCCGATGGCGAACAGCGTCTCGGTGTGGGTGGGGGACAGCGACACGATGCGCTTCGGGCGGGCGGGGACGGTCACCGCGCCGTTCGCGGCCTGCACGGTGACGGACGCCGCGCCGCCCGTCCCGTCCTTGGCGCCGTCGCCGGCGCCGCCGCAGGCGGCCGTGACCAGGGCGACACCGATCGCCATCACCGCGCCGAGGGTACGTACGGGTCTCACAGGAGCCTCCAGGCTGGGGGAAGCCGCGGCCCGCTCATGACGGATCGCCCTTCCACGAGGTCGATAGTCGTCAGCGCGCGAGGAGGCGACCTGGCTCGGCCACTCGGAGAGGGGCACCACAGTTGCGGGACAGCGCCGGGTTCACACCGGACTTCGCTCCTGGGCGCGCAGCACCGCAACGGTATCAGCCGCCGTATCCGGGTTTGTCCGGGTGGTCGGAGTGAGCACTCACTTCGGTGTTGACGGAGTGAGTACTCACTCCGTACCGTGGGCGGCATGGAGCGCGAGAACCGGCGCCGGGCGCCGGGAATGAGCCCGCGGGAGCGCCGGGAGATGATCGTGCGCACCGCGCTGCCGCTCGTCGCCGAGCACGGCACCGCCGTGACCACCGGCCAGATCGCCCGCGCCGCCGGCATCGGCGAGGCGACGATCTTCCGGGTGTTCGCCGACAAGGACGAGTTGCTGGACGCCTGCGTCGCCGAGGCGCTGCGCCCCGACCACGTCCTCGCCGAGATCGAGGCCGTCCCGCTCGACCAGCCGCTGGCCGCGCGGCTCGCCGAGGCGAGCGACGCGATCGAGGCCTACCTCGGCCGCATGGGCATGGTCGTCGGCGCCCTGCACGCCACCGGGCGCGCCGGGAACCGCCGCGTCCCGCCCCGTCCGGACGAAGGGGAGGGGCCGACCGGGCCCGCGCCCGACCGCGACGCCTCCATGACCCGCACCCGCGACGCCGTCGCCGAGCTGTTCGAGCCGGAGCGCGACCGGCTCCGCCTGCCCCCCGAGCAGCTCGCGAGCCTGTTCATGGGCATGGCCTTCACCCGCGCCCGTCCCCCCGCCGGGCCGGCGGCGCCCAGTCCGTCCATGGCGGAGTACCTGGACGTCTTCCTGCACGGCGCCCTGATGGAGGAGACCGCCGAATGACGATCAGCCTGAACCACACGATCGTGACCGCCGCCGACAACGACGAGGCCGCCCGCTTCTTCGCCGGCGTCATGGGCCTGCCGTACACGGGCCCGCACCCGCACGCGCGGCACTTCGTCCCGATCCGGGTCAACGAGGGCCTCACCCTCGACTTCCTGACGGTCGCGCACCCGCAGGGCCACCACCTGGCCTTCGACGTGGACGCCGGCACGTTCGAGGCCGTCCTCGACCGCCTCGACGCGCGCGAGATCCCCTACGGCGACGAACCCGCGCACGCCGACAGCGGCCGCGTCGACGAGGCGCACCCGCTCGGCGGGCGCGGCCTCTACTTCTCCGACTCCAGCGGCAACCTCTACGAGCTCATCGCGCCACCGCGGCCTTGAGGAACCGCCGGGTCCGGCCCTGCTCGTCGTCCGGCATGAACTGGGCGGCGACGAAGTCGGTGACGCCGGCCGCGGCCAGCTCCTCCAGCCTGGCGGCGACGGTGTCCTCGTCCCCGACGAGGGCCAGGTCGGCGGGGCCGGCCACGCCCTCCCGGTCCATCATCGCCCGGTAGGACGGCAGGTCACCGTACATCGCGAACGTCTGGGCGGCCTGCTCCCTCGCGCGCTCGGGGTCGCTCGTGACGCACGTCGGCAGCGCGCACACGATCCTCGGCTCGTCGCGTCCCGCCGCCTTGGCCGCCGCCGTGATGGTCGGCGCGATGTGCTCCCGGACGGTGGCGGGCCCGGTCATCCACAGCACCGTCCCGTCCGCGCGCTCCGCCGCGAGCTTCAGCATCTTCGGCCCCAGCGCCGCCAGCAGCAGCGGGACCCGCGCCTCGTTGCCGACGCTCAGCCCGATGGAGCCCTTCAGCGTCTCGCCCTCGAACGACACGTTCTCGCCGTTCAGCAACGGCACCAGCACCGACAGGTACTCGTCCATGTGCCGGACGGGACGGCCGAAGTCGTACCCGTACACGCCCTCGATGACGACCTGGTGGGACAGGCCGATGCCGAGCGTGAACCGCCCGTCCAGGGCCAGGGCCGCCGTCCGCGCCTGCTGCGCCATCACGGCCGGGTGCCGCGGATACGTCGGGACGACCGCGGTGCCGAGCTCGATGTCCGGGACGCCGCGTCCCGCCACGGACAGCGCGGTGATCGCCTCCACCCCGAAGATCTGCGAGAGCCACGCGGAGGGGAACCCGTCGTCGGCCGCGCGCCGCACGTCGTCCGCCAGCCTGCCCAGCGCGTCCGCCCCGCCCCGCTCGCTCAGCATGACCCCAATACGCACAAGGACCTCCCTAGAACTGTGTAAGGCGATCCTTACACACCGTCCGGACCGCCGTCCCGGGGCGCGTACTTCTGCGCCAGCTCCCGGTCGTTCGCCGCCCACCTGCGATGCCGGGCGGCCGACTGCAGATGCAGGTCGGCCTCCTCGGGATGCGCGGCGGCCATCCGCTCCAGCAGCGCCGCCGCCCGCTCGTGCGCGCTCGCCGAGGACGCCATCGCCTGGCACGGGTACTCGTCACCCTCGTGCCGGCCCCCGCACGCCCTCACACCGAGCGCGTGGTCTTCGCTGTCCATATCCGCCGGCCCGTGCACCGATCAACCAACCCTCCAGCCACGTTCCCCTATCTACCCAGCCACCCGGTCGTTCAGCCCCGCTCCGCGATGACGGATCATGGAGGACGTGGCAGATCCGGAACCACTCAGGCTCTACACCGCGGACGGCGTGCGGATCGACGCGGGCCACCTGCGGGGCGCCGACGAGGTGTGCTTCGTCCTGGCGCACGGGTTCACCTGCTCGTGGCGGCAGCCCGCGCTGCGCCGGATCGCCGGCGCCCTCGGCCGGCACGGCGGCGTCCTCGCGTTCGACTTCCGCGGCCACGGGAGGTCCGGCGGGCACTCCACGGTCGGCGACCGCGAGATCCTCGACGTCGCCGCCGCGGTCGCGGCGGCACGCCGCCGGGGATACCGGCGCGTCGCGGTCACCGGGTTCTCCATGGGCGGCGCGGTGGTCGTCCGCCACGCCGCGCTGCACGGCGGCGTCGACGCGGTCGTGTCGGTCAGCGCGCCCGCCCGCTGGTACTACCGCGGGACGGTGCCGATGCGGCGCGTGCACTGGGTCATCGAACGGCGCCTCGGCCGCCTGGCCGTCCGCATGGCACGCGGCACCCGCATCGCGCCGAAGGGCTGGGACCCGGTGCCCGAGGCGCCCCACCAGCTGGCCGGACGGATCGCGCCCGTCCCCTTCCTCGTCGTCCACGGCGACGCGGACGCGTTCTTCCCGCTCGACCACGCGCACCAGCTGTACGAGGCGGCGTCCGACCCGAAGGAACTGTGGATCGAACCGGCCTTCGGCCACGCCGAGGTGGCCGCCACCCCAGACCTGATCAACCGCATCGCCAAGTGGTCGACGGACGCGGTCTCAGCCTGACTGCGCGAGCCCGTCGATGAGGTTCCGCAGCCCGAACTCGAACCGGTCGGTCAGCCCCGGGGCCAGCAGCCCGTCCGCCACCGCGACGAGATCGGGATACTGCTCCACCGGCAGCCCGGCCAGGTAGCCGCCGACCTCGGCGAGCCGCGCACCGCCGTCGGCGCCCTTGCCGAAGGCGATCTCCTGCACCGCGAAGCCGACCACGTAGAACACCAGGATCAGGTAGCCGTAGCCCGCCATCCGGTCGTCGAACCCGGAGCGCCGCAGGATGCCGATCACCCGGTCGGCCAGCCGCAGCCCGTGCGGACCGAACGGCAGCCGCCCCGGCAGCAGCCGCGTGGCGGCCGGATGCGACAACAGCACCTGCCGGAGATCCAGCCCCAACCGGGACAGCCGCTCCTGCCAGGGGCCGCCCTCCGCGTCCGGCAACGGGCACTTCCCGATCACCGTGTCGATGAGCAGCTCGAAGAGTTCGTCCTTCCCGCGCACATGCCAGTAGAGCGACGGTGACTTGACGTCGAGCTCCGCGGCGAGCTTGCGCATGCTGAACGCGTCGAAGCCGTCCCGGTCCAGCAGTTCGAGGGCCGCCCGGACGATCTCGCCGCGATCCAGCCGCGGCGCCGCCGCCGTCTCCTGCCCGCGCGGAAATCCACCCATGCCCGCAAACCTAACACTGCAAGGGAATCCCTAACACTGCTAGATTCTCTCTATCACTGCTAGGGAGAGCCCATGATCGACCCGATCCCGTCCGCGCCGACCCGCGAAGCCCTCCGTCCGCCCACCTGGTGGCCACTGACCGCGATCGTCGCCGCGGTCTTCATGCTCATGCTGGACGCGACCGTGGTGACCGTCGCCCTGTCCCGGATGCGCGACGACCTGCACGCCGGCCTCGGCGACCTCCAATGGGTGATGAACGGCTACACGATGGCGATGGCCGCGTTCCAACTCACCGCCGGCGCGCTGGCCGACCGCTGGGGCCGCCGCCGCTCGTTCCTCACCGGCGTCGCGCTGTTCACCGCGGCGTCGCTCGCCTGCGGCCTGGCCCCGAACGCGGCCGTGCTCATCGCCATGCGCGTCGTCCAGGGACTCGCCGGCGCCCTCATGTTCGCGACGACCCTCGCCCTGATCGCCCAGTGCTACACGGGCCGCCGCCGCGGCCTGGCGTTCGGCGTACGCGGCATGGCCGCGGGCTTAGCCGTCGTGCTCGGCCCGGTCGCCGGCGGCGCGCTGGTCTCCGGACTCGGCTGGCGGTGGATCTTCCTGGTCAACGTCCCCGCCGGAGCCCTCACCCTCGCCATCGGCGCCGCCGCCCTGCCCCGCCACGACCCTGCCCGCACCCCGCGCCGCATCGACGTCCTGGGCCCGTCCCTCCTGGCCGTGGCCCTGACCGCGCTGGTCTTCACCCTTCTCCGCGGTCAAGAACAGGGCTGGGGAAGCGCACGAACCCTGACGACCTCCATCGCCGCCCTCGCGGCCCTCGTCCTCTTCATCGCCGTGGAACACCGCCGCCGAGACCCGATGCTGGACCTTTCCCTCTTCCGCGACCGCGTCTTCACCGGCACCCAGATCGGATCGTTCACCGTCCAGGCGAGCATCTTCGCAATGCTCATCTACGTGTCCCTGTGGTTCCAGGACGGCTTGCACTACACGGCACTGAAAACGGGCCTGTGCTTCCTGCCGCTGGTACTCCCCATACTCCTCGCGGGCCCACTGGCAGGAGCCATCATGGACCGCCTCCCCAAGGGCCTCCTGGTCTCCGCCTCCCTGGCCCTCCTGGCCGCCGCGATACTCCTCATGCGCGGCTCCACATCCTGGACGGATTTGGCCCCCGGAATGCTGCTAGCCGGCTTGGCCTGCGGCATAGCACTCCCGACCCTGGGCAGCCTCGCCGTGGACATCCCAGACGAACGGCATCTCGGAATGGCGTCCGGAGTGAACAACACCGTCCTACAGATCGGCTTCTCCGTAGGTATAGCCGCCTACGGCGCAGTGGTAAGCCAAGACACCCTCTTCCTCATCGGCGCCGCGACCGCCCTCACAGGAGCCGCCATCACCGCACTCCTGATGCGCAGGTGAGTTATCCACAAGTCCGCGACCGGCACTCACCGCCCCGACCGTCCCTGCCACGATCCCCACATGAACGGGATGACCCTCACCTGGAAGCGGACGCCCGCCAACACGATCGTCCCCGTCGGCCCCGGCGTCTATTTCGCCCCCGCCAAGGGTGCATCCCTCACCGCCAGAGCCACCGTCCTGAGCGGCCTCCTCCCACCGGAAGCCGTCATCGCCCGCCGCACCGCCGCCTGGATATGGGGCCTGGACGTTCTGCCCCCGGGCATGGACGAGACCGACTGGCCCGTAGACCTCATCACCCCCGAACCCTCGACTCCCCCCACCCCCGACACAGTCGAGGTCCCACCCGACCACGCCATAGAGAAATCGGGTATCCGCCTGACGACACCCATCCGCACGGCACTCGACTGCGCCCGCTGGCTTCCCCGCCTGGAAGCAGTAGCCGCCCTAGACCAATTCCTGAGAAAAGGCGTCAGCACCGAAGCCGTAACAACAATGGCCCGGACGCTCCCCGGCTATCGAGGCAACAAGAAGCTCCGCGAGGTCGTCCGCCTCTCCGACCGAGGCGCGGCCTCTCCCGGCGAAACCTGGACCCGCGTCGCCATCGTGACCACGGGCCTGCCCCGCCCTGAGACCCAGGTTCCGGTCATGGGCCCCCAAGCCCGCCGCCTCTACGTCGACCTCGGCTACCCGGACTTCCGCGTGGGCCTCGAATACGACGGTGAACGCCACCACACCGGCCCCGGGGCCCCCGCCCACGACAAGGCCCGCCGACGCTGGCTGGCCAAGCAGATGCACTGGGAGATCATCCCGGTCACCAAGGACTTCCTCATCACCCCGGCCCCCTACTTGGAGGCCCTCCTGACCGCCCTACTCCACCGAGGCTGGAACCCCGACAACGAGACCATGGCCAAAGTGGAAACCCGCCTGGCAACCCTGAAACGCCGCCCCCACTGACCACACCGTCCCCTGCCCACGCGGACGTTTTCGCACCTGTGACCAGAGAACGAACATCCAGTTGGCAACGCCCGCCCCTTCGGCGTCCCGCAACGCCCAGAGCCTTCTCATCGACGGGGCCGAACACCGATAGGGTCCCGGCAGACCAGAAGGGCGGCGTAGTGGCCGACGACGGCGGATGGCGGCACCACTCTTACCTCCACGACGACCCGCCGGCACAGACCGGCGACTGGCCGGACTGGGCAGCGCCTCCGTACCCGCCAGTCGACCTGGGCCCGTGCCCGATCTGCGGACAGGCGACCAAACGCTGCAGCACTTGGCAGTCGCGCGGCGAGACGGCTACCTCGTATGCGTGCGTGTGGTGCCGGGCGAGCATGGAGGTCTTCCACACCGGCCCATCCGGTCACGTCCCCACCCCGACCCGGCCTTGGTACGCCCCGCCCGACATGCGCTGGGACATGTGCGCCGACCCGGTCCCCGACGGGTCGCCGCGGCGCTACCACGCCTCGGGGCACTGGGGCCTGACCCTGTGCGGACTGAACACCGGTGACCTGGTCGAACAGGGCCCGCAGTGGCGGCCCGACCGCACCGACGCCTGCCCCGCATGCCAGACCGAGGCCACCGAAATCGACGCACGCTGGCCCGCCGACCGGCGCACCGGCGGCGACCTCCTCGTGACCTGCCCCTGCCCCACCTGCCGCCTCGCCGACACCGCATGAACGAAACCACCGCGCCTCACCCGACCACCGACCTCACCACCGCACCGATGCCCCGCCGTGGCCGACCTCGACGGGTGCTTGGACCGTTGGACATCGATGACCGACACCATCACGGCCTGACATGCGGCCGGCGCGTGGTCCGGATGTGGTGGCGCGTTGGCCGGGTGGGAGCGTCCGCCTGGGGCTCGGTTCATCATCAACGCCGCCGTCCTCGGGTGAGGGTCGGCGGCGTTAGCTTGTTCGGGTCACCAGGGGGCAGATCTGGCACGCCTGCGGTCCTCGCTGGTGAAACCAGCGGCAGGCGCGGCGGATGCCGCATCGGGGCAGCCGGTCCTCGCCGTCGGTGGTCTCCTCCAGGAGGCTGTCGATCAGGGAGCACGCGGACCCGGTCCAGTATCCGCAGCCGCCGCGGATGCACGGTTCGGCGAAGCGGAACCGTGCGTCCGGAGCGCGGCCCTCCTCGGCGCGGGCGACGAACTCGCGGTCGACGGGCAGTACCGGCGACAGATAGCCGAGAGTCCCATCGGCCTTCATGATCCCGAGGAGTACCGCGCCCTCCCGGCAACGGCCGCTGGGGCAGGCGCGGTCCTCGTCCGCGTCCATTTCCGGCTAGATCCCGTCCAGTGGATCGCGCTCGGGCTCGATCGGCATTATGCCGATCGGCCCTCCGGGCTTCCACCATGGTTCGGGGAATTCGTCGCTGTCCTCATTGGACGGCCACCCCTCGCCTTCGGGCTTCGGCATGGGAATGCGCCCGCGTTTCCCGGGGCCGATGAGGCGGATGGAGAGGGCGCCCGCCTCGTCGATTCCGGCGATCTCCGTCAGGACGGCCCGCTGTATCGCCGCGGTGATCCGATCGTGGGCGGCGGGCGAAAGCGCGATGCCCAGATCGATCGTCCATTTCGCCGGTATTGTCCCTTTTTCTTTGTTCACTGCTGCCTCCCGCGGCGGCCGGCTAGAAATGCCACTCGACCGCGACCGAGCCGCCGACGTGGCCCGAGTTCCCCTGCGGGGTGCTCTGGACCTCGCCCTCGACCTTGATCGTGACTTTGTCGGGGACGTACCACGGATTGTCCGACTCGCCCTCCTGGGTGGGGATGCCGCTGTCCGGACCGGTCAGCCGGAAGGTGACCTGCCCGACGGGCCCGAGCAGCGGAACGTTGTCGATGGCCTGGACGAAGCCGCTCACATCGGTGCTCGTATCGGACAGCCCGGCTTCCTGCTCGGGCGTCAGAGTGAAGAGGACGGCCCAGCTTCCGGGCTTTTCGATCAATGACTTCATGACCCGCAGCCCCAGCATCGGATCGCCGGCGAGCTTCGCGCTCAGCCGGCCCATGCTTTCCGGAGTCGGCGGTTCGGGAAGCGCTAGTTTCCGGAGTTCGTCGTCGGTGAGGACGGTCACTTCGCGCTGAGCAATTGTGCCCATGATTCTTCCCCGTTGTCGCGTGTCCCGCTGTGCGGGAGCCCCACGGGAGCAACAGTTCCAGGATGCTTACGGGAAGTGAAGTACGTGCGACGGTCCGCATGTGGACACTAATGGATCTTTCCGGCCGAGTAGCATCTCCGGGCAAAGACGGGGACGGCCATGAACGAAGAAGACCTCGAAATCGTGCGCGAGGTGAAAAAGGCACTGGGCGGTCGCTTGCTGGCGAATCCCGATGTGCACGCTGCCGGCGTGGGACGCCGCAGAAGATCGGGAGAAAAGATCGACGAGTACGCGATCGTCCTGCACCTCGCCAGAAAAGTCCCCCGGGACCGCGTGCCCCGGTCGAGGCTGCTGCCGACTCACGTCCGCTACACCACCCGCGACGGACGCGATGTCCGGGTCCGCGTCGACGTGCAGGAGCACGCGCCCCCCGTTCCCGAGGGCCCGGACCTCTCCGCGCGGGTCCGCCCGGTCGCCGGCGGCTACAGCGTCGGCACCGGAACCCTGGGCGGCTGGGTGTGGGACACCCTCACCGACCAGATCGTGGCCCTGTCGAACGAGCACGTCTTCGGTTCCACTCCGGGCGCCCCCGTCACGCAGCCCTCCCTCCGCGACGGCGGCGCGCCGCCGGAAGACCAGATCGCCCGGGTCCTGAGGGCCGGCACGCTCGACGCGGCCATCGCGGCGCCGGTGGCCCCGGCCGTCGTCAGCCCCACCATCGTGTCCGCCGGCCCGGCGGTCTTCGCGATCACCGAGGCCGCCATCGACATGCCCGTGCTGAAGACCGGTCAGACCACCGGACTCACCCGCGGAACCGTTGACCTCATCGAGTTCGACTGCGGCCACCACGGCTCGCACACCGACCTGTGGATCGACGGAGGAACCGCCGACTTCTCCTCGACGGGCGACTCGGGCGCCCTCTATTTGGAGGCGGGCGACGCGCCGTCCCGTGTCATCGGCCTGCACTGGGGTGGCTCGGCCAACTACGGCGCGGGCCATCACATCCAGGCCGTCTTCACCGATCTGTGCCTGACCACGCTGCCCCCGGCTCTCCTCCCACCGTCCGAGCCTGCATCGGAAGCAGTACACGCCCGGGCTCTGCCCCCAGAGTCATCCCTGTGACCTTGGGGCGATCGCCGGGCCGCGCGGCAGTGGGAGGCCGGGGCCGTCCGGCCGGGGACAGATTCATCGGAATGCCTCGCTCGCGCCCTGGGAGTTGGCGGGCGGGGTCATTCGAGGAGTTCGATCAGGCGTTTCGGGGCGATCAGGCGGTAGCTGTCTTCGATGAGTTCGGCCATTTCGTCCCAGTCGTGGTCGACGTCGAGGCGGGCGCCGACCCAGCCCTTGGGGCCGACGTACTTCGGGACGAAGAAGCGCTCGGGGTCCTCTGCCACGAGTGCCTCCTGTACGCCGGGGCCGGCCTTGAACGTCATGGAGAGGCCGTCCTCGGAGGTCATCACGAACAGCTTGTCGCGGACGCGGTAGGACGGCGCGGTGTGGCCGCCGAACGGCTTCTCCGCCGCCTCCGGCAGCGCCAGGCAGATCTCCCGAATCCTCGCCGACGGGTCCACGTCGCTCACCTGCAGTCCTCTCGGTCATGCCCTTCCGCGCAATCGTAGGTGGGGCGTCGGACATTCAGCGCGTCCGCCGCAGGGCGGCGCCGGACGGGTGGGTTCTTCCGTCGGGTGGAAGGGGGGCTGGTGGGGGGTGGTGGTTGGGGTGAGGGTCGGGGGCGGTTGGTCGGTTCGCTGCATGGAGGGGTCTTGGCTGCGGAGACTGAGGTCGTTGTGGGTGAGCGGGTGGTCCTCGCCGACGGCGTCGTGGGGTTGGCGCTGCGTGCGGTGGACGGCGGGGAGTTGCCGGCTTGGGGGCCTGGGGCGCATGTTGATGTGGTCTTGGGGGAGGGGCTCGTCCGGCAGTACTCGTTGTGCGGGGATCCGGGTGATCTGCGGGTGTGGCGGATCGGGGTGTTGAAGGAGGGGCCGGGGTCCACCGTCGTTCATGAGCGCGTGCGGGTGGGGGATCGGCTTGTCGTGCGCGGGCCTCGGAATCACTTTGTGCTGGAGGACGCGCCTCGTTACGTGTTTCTTGCGGGTGGGATCGGGATTACGCCGATCCTGCCGATGGTGGCCGCGGCCGAGGCGGCGGGGGCTGATTGGCGGTTGTATTACGGCGGGCGGCGGCGCTCCTCCATGGCGTTTCTTGAGGAGCTGTCGCGGTTCGGGGAGCGCGTTGACGTTTGGCCGCAGGACGAGCGGGGGCTGCTCGATCTTGATGTGGTCTTGGGAGAGGTGGAGGGCGCGCTCGTCTACTGCTGCGGGCCTGAGGCGATGCTCGCGGCGGTTGAGGAGCGGTGTGGGGCGGGTGTGCTGCGTACGGAGCGGTTCTCGCCGAAGGCGGTCTCCGGGCCTGTTGAGGCGTTCGATGTTGAGTTGGCGCTGAGTGGGCGGACGCTGCGGGTCGAGGCTGATTGCTCGATTTTGGAGACCGTGGAGAAGGCGGGTGTGAGTGTCCTGTCGTCCTGTCGGGAGGGCACTTGTGGGACGTGCGAGACCGTGGTCCTCGACGGTGAGCCCGACCATCGGGATTCGGTGCTGAGCGAGGCGGAGCGCGCGGACGGGGGGTTCATGATGATCTGCGTGTCCCGGGCCCGCGGGCCCCGCCTCGTGCTGGAGCTCTAGGGGTGCAGGGCGCGGCGGAGGGCGCCGAGGCGGTCGGCGTTCATCCGCTTCGTCACGGCCGCCTGCGGGACGAGGGTCGAGCCGTGGAAGGTGCCCGGATAGTGGTGGATCTCGGTCGGCACGCCTGACTGGACCAGCCGCATCGCGTAGGTCAGGCCCTCGTCGCGCAGCGGGTCGAATTCGCAGGTGGTGACGTAGGCGGGCGGCAGCCCGGACAGGTCCTCGGCGCGGGCCGGCGCCGCGTACGGGGAGACGCCGGCGGTGCCGCGGACGCCTTCGCCGAGGTAGTAGTCCCAGCTCAGTTCCGCGTTGGGGCGGTGCCAGATCGGCGTGTCGGTGAAGGCGCGCATGGACGGGGTGTCGAGCCGGTCGTCCAGTTCGGGGACGCCGAGGAGCTGGAAGCACAGGGCGGGGCCGCCGCGGTCGCGGGCCAGGAGCGCGACCGCCGCGGACAGGCCGCCGCCCGCGCTCTCGCCGCCGACCGCCAGGCGCGCCGGGTCGATGCCGAGTTCGCCGGCGTGCTCGGCGGTCCAGGTGAGGGCGGCGTAGCAGTCCTCCAGGCCGGTGGGGAAGGGGTGCTCGGGGGCGAGGCGGTACTCGACCGAGACGACGACGGCGCCGACCTCGGCGGCGATCGCGGTCGTGTCGTCCTGGTAGAGGTCGACGGAGCCGAGGACGAACCCGCCGCCGTGGATGTAGACGAGGCCGGGCAGGGGGCCGTCGTGCTCCGCCGGCCGGAAGACGCGGACGGGCACGCCCGGCGGCACGGTGACGTCGCGGGTCTCGACCGGGACGGGAGGTTCGTACGCGGGCTTGTCCCCGAACATCTCCGCCTCTTCACGGCGGACCTTCTCCACGTCGGCGATCGTCAGGTGCGGGATCATCGAGATCCAGGGGGCGAGTTCCGGGTCGTAGGCGTAGGTCACCACGGGCTCCTCTCACGCGGCCGGCGTCCTCAGTGTCGGACGCCGGGGCCGCCGTGCCCAGCCGACGGCCGCCGGGAAAAACGGCCCGCTGACCGCCGGTCGTCGGGTGCCGTACCCTGCCGTCATGAAGGGCCTGATCCTGCGGCTTTCGGCGCTGGACGCCGACGCGGAGACCGCGGTGCGGGTGATCAGTTTCTTCGACGGGCTGATGGCGGCCGGGGCGAGCGCGCGGGTCCTCGTCCAGGAGACCGCGCGGCTCGCCGAATGCCCGGCCGGGCTCGTCGACGCCGGCCTGTCGCTGGCGGCGGGGGAGCCGCCGGGCGGGCGCCGGCAGGTCAGGGAGTTCTCGGAGAGCGGGCACGTGTGGCTCGGACGGGACGCGCCCCTGCCGCTGGACGACATCATCCTCGACCGGTTCGCGATCGCGGCCCGGTTCCTGCTGGAGCCCGCGCCGAGGAATAGCGGCGAGGGCCTCGCCGAGGTGGCCCTTTCGAGCGAGGCCGGGGAACTCGAACGCGCCAGGGCCCTGCGGATGCTCCGGATCGAACCGGGGGCCGTCATGCGGGTCCTCGCCGTTGACGGGGACGTCGCGGTGGGCGGGCACGCGGTGCCGGTCGGGCGCGTTCGCGCGGTTCTCGGCGGCGCGCTGCCCGAGCGGGTGCCGGAAGGCGTGCGGGTCGGGGTCGGTCCCGCCCTGCCCGCGATCGAGGCGCCCGTGTCGTGGCGGCGCGCGCGGACCGCGCTGCGGTTCGCCGGGCTCGGCTCCGACGTCGTCCACCACGACGGGCTCGGCGCCCTCGCGGTGGTCGCCGCGCGGATGCGGGACGAGGACATCGCCGAGGTCGCGGACGTCGCCGTGCTGGACGAGCTCGCCCGGGAACCGAACGGCGCCGGGCTCATCGCCGTCCTCGCCGCGTTCTGCGCGACGGGTTCCGCCCGCCGGGCCGCGGCGAAGGTGCACCGGCACCACAGCACGATCGCCGCGCGGCTCGCGCACGCCGAGGCGCGGCTCGGCTTCGCGTTCTCCGCGCCCGGCGGCCGGCGCCGGCTCGACCTGGCCCTGCTGCTGCGGCACCTGCGCGACACTCCGGGATGACCGATCGGCCATTGCACAACTGATCATCCGTAGGCAGCCTCTGAGGTATGGGAGACGCGAGCCGTACCCTCCTCGCCCGGGCTCCCGCCGCCGGGAGGCGGCGATGAGCTTCTCCGACTACCTCTCCGAACGCTGGCCCACGATCGCCCGGCTCGCCGCCGAGCACGCCGAGGTCGTGCTGATCGCCGTCGCCGTCGCGGCGGTCGTCGGGATCGGGCTCGGGATCGCCGTCGAGGACCGCCCGCGGGCGCGGGCCCTCGCGCTCGGCGTCGCGGGCACCCTGCTGACCGTCCCGTCGCTGGCGCTGTTCGGCCTGCTCATCCCGCTGTTCGGGCTGGGCCTCGCACCGACGATCACCGCGCTGGTGCTGTACGCGGTGTTCCCGATCCTGCGCAACACCATCACCGGGCTGGACGGCGTGCCGGGCGCGGTGGAGGAGGCGGCGCGCGGCATGGGCATGAGCCCGCTGAGCCGGCTGCTGCGGATCAGGCTGCCGCTGGCCTGGCCGGTGGTGCTCACCGGCATCCGGGTGGCCACGATCATGACGGTCGCGATCGCGGCGATCGCCGCCGCGGTCGCGGGGCCCGGCCTCGGCGAGCTGATCTTCGGCGGGCTGGCCCGGATCGGCGGGGCGAACGCGCTGAACGACACCCTCGCCGGGACGCTCGGCGTCGCCGTGCTGGCGCTCGTCCTCGACCTGCTGTTCGTCGTGCTGTCCCGCCTCACCACCGCCAGGGGGCTGCGATGACCGAAGCCGCCGTCACCGAGACCACCGCCGTCCGGGAGATGATCCGGCTGGAGGGGGTGAGCAAGCGGTACCCGGGCCAGGACGCCCCGGCGGTCGAGGACCTGACGCTCGGCGTCCGGGACGGGGAGATCGTCGTGCTGCTCGGGCCGTCCGGCTGCGGGAAGACCACCACGCTGCGGCTGATCAACCGGCTGATCGAGCCGACCGCGGGCCGGATCCTGCTCGGCGGCGAGGACGTCACCCGCGCCGACCCCGACGAGCTGCGCCGCCGCATCGGGTACGTCATCCAGCAGGTCGGGCTGTTCCCGCACATGACGATCGCCGCGAACATCGGGGTCATCCCGCGCACGCTCGGCTGGCCGAAGCGGCGCGTGCGGGACCGCGTCGACGAGCTGCTCGACATGGTCGGCCTCGACCCCGGCACGTACCGGGGCCGGTACCCGAAGGAGCTGTCGGGCGGCGAGCAGCAGCGCGTCGGGGTCGCCCGCGCACTCGCCGCGGACCCGCCCGCGATGCTGATGGACGAGCCGTTCGGCGCCATCGACCCCATCACGCGGGAGCGGCTCCAGGACGCGTTCCTGGACCTGCAGGGCCGGATCCGCAAGACGATCGTGCTGGTCACGCACGATCTGACCGAGGCGCTGAAGCTCGGCGACCGGATCGCGATGCTCGGGCGGCGGGCGAGGCTCGTCCAGTACGACACGCCCGCGCAGATCCTCGCCCAGCCCGCCGACGAGTTCGTCGCGTCGTTCGTCGGGACGGGCGCGGCGATGCGCAGGCTCCGGCTCGTCGAGGTCGGCTCGATCGCGCTGCCCGCCGCTACGGAGGGGAGCGCGAGCGGCGCGACCGTCCGGGCCGACCAGTCGCTGTACGAGGCGCTCGACGCGATGCTGCGGGCCGGCGCGGAGACCGCGACCGTCCTGGACGAGGACGGACGGCCCGCCGGCTCGGTCTCCTGGTCGGCGATCGTCAGGGAGACCCCGGCGGCGGGCGGTGGGCGATGACCGTCACCGCCGTCCCGGAGCGGACGGCCGCGGGGGAGGAGGCGCGGGGCCGCGCCGGCCTCCTCGTCACTCCCGTCTTCCTGCTGCTGGTGTGCGCGGCGCTCTACCTCTACGTGCGCGGGCTCGACCTCGACCCGATCGAGCGCCGCGCCATCGACCGGGACGAGATCGTCCGGCAGTTCGGCGAGCACGTCGGCCTGGTCGCGGTGTCCACGGCGCTGGTCCTCGCGATCGCGATCCCGCTGGGGGTGCTGCTGACCCGGCCGCGGCTGCGCCGGCTGTCCGCGCCGTTCCTCGCGCTCGCGAACGTGGGGCAGGCCGTCCCGTCCATCGGGGTGCTGGTCCTGCTCGCGGTCACGGTCGGCATCGGCTTCCAGAAGGCGGTGATCGCCCTCATCCTCGTGTCGGCGCTGCCGGTGCTGCGCAACACCATGGTCGGCCTCCAGGGCGTCGACCTGTCGCTCATCGACGCCGGGCGCGGCATCGGGATGTCCCGGACGGCGGTGCTGTTCCGCGTCGAGCTGCCGCTCGCGGTGCCGGTGATCCTGGCCAGCGTCCGCGTCGCGGTGATCCTCAACGTGGGCAGCGCGACGCTCGCGGCCTTCACCAACGCGGGCGGGCTCGGCGAGCTCATCAACACCGGCATCGCGCTGAACCGGACCCCGATCCTGCTGACCGGCAGCGTCCTGACGGCCGTGCTCGCCATGGCCGCCGACTGGCTCATCGGACTCGTCGAGCACGTCGTCCGCCCCCGCGGCGTCTGAACCCCAGAGGAGAGTCACCATGCGCCTGCCCACCATCCGACGATCACCCGTCGCCGTCTCCCTGGCCGCCGTCGCCCTCACCGCGGGATGCTTCAGCTCCGGCGGCACCGACGCCAAGGCGGGCAGCCTGGCGGAGGGCAACTCGCTGGACGGCGCCACGCTCACCGTCGGGTCCAAGGAGTTCACCGAGCAGCTCGTCCTGTGCCAGGTCACCGCGCTCGCGCTCCGCTCGGCGGGCGCGACCGTCCGCGAGAAGTGCGGGCTCCAGGGCAGCAACACCACGCGCGCGGCGCTGACGTCCAGCAGCATCGACATGTACTGGGAGTACACGGGGACGGCCTGGATCAACTACCTGAAGGAGACCGAGCCGATCGGCGACCCGGCCGCGCAGTACAAGGCGGTCGCGGAGCAGGACCTCGCCAAGAACAAGGTGAAGTGGCTCGCGGCGGCGCCCGCGAACAACACCTACGCCATAGCGGTGAAGACGACGACGATGCAGCAGCTCGGGATCAAGAACCTGTCGGACTACGCCGCGCTGGCGAAGAGCGACCCGGCCAAGGCGTCCACGTGCGTCGCGAGCGAGTTCGCCGGACGCAGCGACGGCTGGCCCGGCCTGCAGAAGTCCTACGGGTTCACGCTGCCGAAGTCGTCGGTCGCGACGCTGGCCGAGGGCGCCATCTACGACGCCATCGGCAAGGGCGAGCCTTGCGCCTTCGGCGAGGTCGCGACGACCGACGGGCGCATCAAGGCGCTGGGCCTCACGCCCGTCCCGGACGACAAGAGGTTCTTCCCCGTCTACAACCCCGCCCTCACCGTCCGCGACTCCGTCTACCAGGACCACCCGGCGATCGGGAAGATCGCGGACCCGATCGCGGCGGCGCTGACGGACTCCGTCCTGCGGGAGCTGAACGGCGAGGTCGACATCGAGGGCAAGGAGCCGGCGGAGGTCGCCGAGACCTGGCTGCAGTCCCGGGGGTTCATCGGCAAGTGAGGGGCCCGGACGGCCGCGCCCCATTACGCTGAGCAGCACATATCGCCACAGTGAAGGGCATGGCGCATGAACCGGAGTGAACTGGTCAAGATGGTGGCGGAGCGCGCGGGGAGCGACGAGGCCGCCGCCCGCCGGCACGTGGACGCCGTGTTCGACACCGTGATGGAGCGGGTGTCCGCCGGGGAGCGCGTCACCGTGACCGGGTTCGGGACGTTCGACAGCTTCGCCCGGCCCGCCCGCAGCGCCCGCAACCCGCGCACCGGGCTGCCGGTCGAGGTCCCCGCCGCGCAGGTGCCGCGGTTCCGGTCCGGGCAGACGTTCCGCACCCGGGTCGCCGGGGACGCCCCCGCCGCCGTCCCTGCGGCGGAGACGGAGGCCGCCGTGGCGGTTGCCGCGCCGGTCGAGGCCCCCGCGCCGAAGCCGTCCAAGAACGGCAAGAAGCCGAAGAAGAACGCCGAGGCCAAGGCCGAGGGCAAGGAGGCCAAGAAGGACGCCGGGGCGAAGAAGCGGCCCGCCGAGGCCGCGCCGAAGAAGGCCGCGCCGAAGAAGGCCGAGGCGAAGAACGACAAGGCCGACAAGAACGCGAAGAACGGCAAGGGCGGCAAGAGCGCGAAGAAGAAGGCGGGCAAGGGGAAGGCGCGGGCGAAGGCCGCCTCCTGACCGGGGTCAGCGCAGCGGGAAGCCGAGCTCGCGGCCCTGCTCGCGCAGGCCGTCGCGGGCGTCCGGGTGCGCCACCTCGTCCACGAGCTGCTGCGCCTGCGACAGCGAGTCGTGGCCCCAGATCGTGGCGGTGCCCTGCTCGCTGACGATGAAGCTGTGCTGGAAGGAGGTGACGGGTCCGGCCAGCCGCGGGATGACCGTGGACACGTCGGCGCGCGGGTGCCAGGACGGCAGCGCGATGATCGCCCGGCCGCCGGGGGAGTGCAGCGCCCCCACGACGAAGTCGGTCTGCCCGCCGAACCCCGAGTAGACCACGCCGCGCACCCGGCTGGCGTTGGCCTGCGCGTACAGGTCGACCTGGAGCGCCGAGTTCACCGACACCAGCCGGGGACGGCGCGCGATCAGGCTCGGGTCGTTGGTCTTCTCGGTGCGCAGCATCCGGACGCGCTCGTTGCGGTCGGCCCAGTCGTAGAGCTCCTCGCCGCCGAACGCGAACGACGCGGTGATCGGCGTGTCCGGGTCGAGCGTGCCCGCCTTCTCCAGCGCGAGGACCCCGTCGCTGAACATCTCCGACCAGATGCCGAGGCCGCGGCGGCCGAGCAGTGAGGCGAGCACGGCGTCCGGGACGGCGCCGATGCCGAGCTGCAGCGTCGCCCGCTCGGGGACGAGGGCCGCCACCCGGCCGCCGATCTCGCGGGCGGTGTCGCCGGGCGGCCGGGGCACCGGGTTCGCGAGCGGCTCGTCCGACTCGATCGCGTAGTCGATCTCGTCCACCGCCATGACCGCGTCCCCGAAGGTGTAGGGCATGCGCGGGTTGAGCTGGGCGATGACGAGCCCGCCGCGGGCGCGGACGGCCTCCACGGCGGCGGGCAGGATGTTGACCTCGATGCCGAGCGACACCGTCCCGTCGCGCGGCGTGGACGTCTGCAGGATGACGACGTCGGGCGGCAGCGACCCCTTCAGCAGGTTCGGGACGAGCGACAGCCGCGACGGGAAGTAGCGCAGGCGCGCGTGCCCGCGCATGCCCGCCCCGACGAACGGCGTCTCCAGGTCCACGCCGTCGCGGTCGGGCAGGTCGCCCTGGGCGTTGAGCATGAACAGCCGGTACTCGGCCGCGGCCGCGTCCAGGACGGCGAGGGCCCGGCGCGGGGTGGCGAAGTTGCCGCCCGCCACGACCCGCGGCCGCCCCGGCAGGCCCGCGAGGACGGTTCCGAGGTGTGATTCCGAAATGACGCGCATCGTCTCGCTCCGCCCGTGGGTGGGTGTTCCGTCTTCCATGATCGGGTATCGGTGGGCGCGGGCCCAAGGCGGGGACGCCCCGGGCCCGCGCCCCCGCTAGACGACCAGGTTCAGCAGCAGCACGAACACCAGGCCGGACACCGAGATGACGGTCTCCATGAGCGACCACGTCTTGATGTTCTGCCCGACGCTGAGCCCGAAGTACTCCTTGACCAGCCAGAAGCCCGCGTCGTTGACGTGCGAGAAGAACAGCGAGCCGGCGCCGATCGCGAGCACGAGCAGCGAGGTCTCGCCGCTGTCGAGGGCGCCGACCAGCGGGACGAAGATGCCGGCGGCGGTGACGGTGGCGACGGTCGCGGACCCGGTGGCCAGCCGGATGAGGACGGCGACCAGCCAGGCGAGCAGCAGCACGGAGAACCCGCTGTCCTTGACCCAGTCCGCGACGAGGTCCCCGATCCCGGTCGCGATCAGCGTCTGCTTGAACCCGCCGCCGGCGGCGACGATCAGCAGGATCCCGGCGATGGGCGGCAGCGACTCCGCGGTGGACGACGAGACGGCCCGGCGGTCCATGCCGGAGCCGAGGCCGAGGGTGAACATCGCGACGACGACGGCGATGAGCAGCGCGATCAGCGGCGTGCCGAGGTCGTCCAGGACGGTGCGGAGGGTCCCGCCCTCGTCCAGCGTGATGTCGGCGACGGCCTTGCCCAGCATCAGCACGACGGGGAGCAGCACGGTGGCGAGCGTGACGGCGAACGACGGGCGCTTGCGGCCCTCCTTCGCCAGGCTCGTCTCCTCCTCTTCGCCGGGGTCGACGTAGAGCTGCGGGGGCATGACGTCCACCCAGCGGGCCGCGAACCGGGCGAACAGCGGGCCGGACAGGGCGACCGTCGGGATCGCGACGAGCACGCCGAGGCCCAGCGTGAGGCCGAGGTCGGCCTTGAGGGCGCCGATGGCGGCGAGCGGCCCGGGGTGCGGCGGGACGAGCCCGTGCATCGCCGACAGCCCGGCCAGCGCCGGGATGCCGACCGCGATGAGCGACAGCCCCGAGCGGCGCGCGACCAGGAAGATGACCGGCATCAGCAGCACGAGGCCGATCTCGAAGAACATCGGCAGGCCGATGAGCGCGCCGACGAGCGCCATCGCCCACGGCAGGAAGGCGCGCCTGGACCGCCCGACGATGGTGTCGACGATCTGGTCGGCGCCCCCGGAGTCGGCGAGCAGCTTGCCGAACATGGCGCCGAGCGCGATGAGCGCGCCGACGTCGGCGGTGGTCTTGCCGAAGCCCTGGCCGAAGGCGTCGAACGTGTCCGCCATGGGAAGACCGGCGATGGCGCCGACCAGCAGCGAGCCGAGCGTCAGGCTGAGGAAGGGGTGGACCTTGAAGTAGGTGATCAGGACGACGATCAGCGCGATGCCGGCGAGCGCCGCCGGCACGAGCCGCCCGCCGTCGGTGGCCGGCGCCGCGGCCAGCACGATCGTGTGCATTTCTCATCCTCCGGGGAGCGAGGAGGGGTGGACGGTCCGCCCGAGTGTGACCGCAATGACCTGCTTTTTACAAGAGATCAGGGCTAAAAATCATATCTTTGTGCGAGTAATGCCGAGCTTCGTGTGATGATTGGGCCATGATGGACATCCCGCAGGCCGGGTTGCACGGCAGCGTCCTGGACCGCCTGGGCATGCTGATCACGTCCGGCGAGCTCGGCGCGGGCGCGGTGCTGCGGATCGAGGAGCTGGAGTCCCGGTTCGGGGTGTCCCGGTCGGTGGTGCGGGAGGCGATCCGCGTCCTGGAGTCGATGGGCATGGTCACCAGCCGCCGCCGCGTCGGCGTCACGGTCGCCGAGCGGATGCGGTGGAACGTCTTCCACCCGCAGATCATCGGCTGGCGGCTGGACGGCGCGGGCCGCGACGAGCAGCTGCGCTCGCTCGGCGAGCTGCGCCGCGGGCTGGAGCCGGCCGCCGCCGCGCTCGCCGCCCGCCGCGCCACCCCCGCCCAGTGCGGCACGCTGACCGGCGCGGTGATGGACATGGCGGTGCACGGCCGGTCCGGCGACCTGGAGTCCTACCTCACCGCGGACGTCCTCTTCCACCGGACGCTGCTGGAGGCGTCCGGCAACGAGATGATGGCCGCGCTCAGCGGCCTGGTCGCCGCCGTCCTCGCCGGCCGCACCCACCACCACCTGATGCCCGCCCGCCCCGAGCCGGCCGCGATCCGCTGGCACGCGGAGGTGGCGCAGGCCGTCCAGGCGGGCGACGCCGACGCCGCCGAACGCGCCATGCGCGACATCGTCGACGAGGCCACGCGGGCGATGCTGGACGCGGGCGAGTGACGCCCGGACGCGCGTGACGTCCTAGAAGAGGGTGGGCGGCTCCGCCGGGACCGGCTCCGGCAGCGGCTCCACCTCCGGCGCCAGGGCCCGCACCTCGTCGTGGAAGCGGCGGGCCAGCTCCAGGGCGTCGGCGTTGTCGGGGGTGTGGACGAACACGGTCGGCGAGCGCCCCTCGCGCGCCCATGCGGCGGCCTTCTCCACCCAGAACCGCCAGCCCTCGACGGTGCGCTCGGTGTCGTCCCGGCCGAGGTAGCGGACGATCGGCCGGTCGGTGAGCGCCGCCGACCGGCGCGGCACGCGCGGCTTCTTCGTCCACGCGTCCCGTTCGGCGTCGCTGGTCGGCGGGCTGGTGAAGAACGCGGTGGTGTCGAACGGCACCCATTCGGCGCCGGCCCGGCCGAGCACCCGCTCCAGGTCGCGGGCGCTCCGGTCGTCCTCGAAGAAGGCCCGGTGCCGCACCTCGACGGCGTACCGGTGGGCGGCGGGGAGCCCGCGCAGGAAACCGGCCAGCGCGCCGAGGTCACCGGGGCCGAACGAGCCCGGGAGCTGCACCCAGAGCGCGTGCGTCCGCGGCCCCAGCGGCTCCATCGCCCATAGGAACGCGCGGAGCTCCTCGCCGGCGTCCGCGAGCCGCCGCTCATGCGTGATCGTCTTCGGCAGCTTCAGCAGGAACCGGAAGTCCGGCGGGGTCTGCTCCGCCCACGACTCCACCGCGCTCCGCGCCGGCGTCGCGTAGAAGGTGGTGTTGCCCTCCACCGCGTCGCACCAGCTCGCATAGGCGCGCAGCCGCTCGGCCGGAGGCAGCGCCGGCGGCAGGAACCGGCCCTGCCACCGCGCGTGCGCCCACATCGCGCACCCCACATGAACCCGCATGCCGCCCGACGCTACCGAACCGCCGCCTTCCGGACGAAGTCGAGCAGCGCGGCGGCGAAGTCGCCCGGCGCCGGTCGCCACCCGGAGGCCGGTGATGTCGTGGATCTGCTCCAGCAGCCGCTCCATGCCCGCGTCCCCGGCCATGTCCTGGTCGCGGGCGAAGGTCCCCTCTCGCTCGGACGGACGGCTCTCCCGGGGAGGCGGTTTGCCGGTGAGTCTGGAGGTGACGGACTCATGGAGGCGCAAGGCACGGGGGGCCGCATGAACGCACAGCCGATCACCGGGATCGTCGCGGGCTACGACGGCTCCGAGAACGGGATCCTGGCCCTGGACTGGGCCGCCGAGGAGGCCCGCGTCCGGGAGCTGCCGCTCACGGTGATCCACGTGTGGGACGCCTTCCTCGGCGGCCCCGTCGCGGTGCCGGCCGTGGACCTGCGGGCCCTGGCCCAGGAGACCCTGGACGGCGGCGTCGCGCACGTCCGCGAGACCGCCCCCGGCCTGCCGGTCCGCGGGCTGCTCGTCCAGGGACCGGCCGCCGAGCGGCTGATCGAGGCCGGGCGGAGCGCCGACCTGATCGTGCTGGGCCCGCGGGGCCTCGGCGGCTTCGCCGGGCTGGTGCTGGGATCGGTCGGCGCCCAGGTCGTCGCGCACGCCGCCTGCCCGGTGGTGATCGCCCGCGGTGAGCGCGGCCCCCGGACCGGCCAGGACTGCGTGGTCGTCGGCGTGGACGGCTCACCGGCGTCCCGGGCCGCGCTCGCCATGGGCTTCGCCGAGGCCGGACTGCACGGGGCGTCCGTGCACGCGGTGACCGCCTGGGCCGCGCCGCCGCCCGGGGACCTGCCGCCGCTGGTGGACGAGGCCGGCATGCGGGACGCGGCGGAGAAGCGGCTCGCCCAGCTGATGATCCCGCTGCGCGAGCTGCATCCCGGCGTGGACGTCCGGATCTCCGTCGTCACCGGGCCGCCGCGCGGCGTCCTGCTGGACGCCGCCGGCGGCGCCCGCCTGCTCGTCGTCGGGTCCCGGGGCCTGGGCGGCTTCCGGGGCCTGCTGATGGGGTCGGTCAGCCACGCGCTCGTCCAGCACGCGCCCTGCCCGGTGGCGGTGGTCCACGGGGCCGGCGGGACCGGGTAGCCGTCACTCGACGGCCTCCTCCAGCGCCCCGGCGGGCGCGGAGATCCGCCGGACGACGAGCGCCGCCGCGCCGAGCCCGGCGATGGCCGCCGCGGCGGCGACCAGGAACGGGTCGGCGCCGTCCAGGGCGGGCGCGAACCCGACGCCGACGTACAGGGTGACCCCGGTGGAGCCGCCGAGCTGGTCGGCGGCCCGCTGGACGCCGGAGGCGATGCCCGCGTCGTACTCGGTCACGCCGGTCACCGCGACGTACTGCAGCCCGACGATCCCGAACCCCATCCCGGCGGCGATGAGCACCATGGCCGGGACCAGCGCCGGGCCGGCGGCCCCGGTGCGGGCGACCAGCGCGATGGAGGCCATCGCCAGCGCGGTGAAGCCGATCCCGGCGAGGACGCAGCGCCGCGCGCCCCACCGTCCGAGCAGCCGGGGGACCAGGACGGACGCCGCGATCAGCGACACCGCCAGCGGCAGCATCGTCAGGCCGGCCCGCAGCGGGCCGGCACCGGCCCGGTCCTGCAGGTAGTAGCTGAACAGCAGGAACGAGGCGGACAGCGCCGCGCTCAGCAGGGCCGTGGCGAGGTTGGCCAGGACGCGCGTCCGGTTGCGGAAGAACCGCGGCGGCACGAGCGGGTCCGGCGCGCGGCGCTCGGCCCGGACGAACCCGGCCCCGGCCGCCACCGCCCCGGCCAGCGCGACCGGCGGCAGCCAGGGCGGCGTGCCGCCCGCCGCGCCGGCCTCGACGACCCCGAGGGTGAACAGCAGCGGCGCCGCGGTCAGCAGGAACGCGCCGGGCAGGTCCAGCGGGGCGCGCCCGGCGGGCCGCTCGCCCGGCACGAGCAGCACCGCGGCGGCGAGCACGGCCAGGATGAACGGGACGGAGATCAGGAAGATCCACCGCCAGCCGAGCAGCTCGGTGACGGCCCCGGAGACCACGAACCCGAGGACGAGCCCGCAGCTCGCGACGGCCGCCCACACGCTCAGCGCCCGCGACCTGCGCGGCCCCTCGGGGAACAGCAGGACGATCACCGCCATCGCCGCCGGCAGCGCGAGCGCCTCGCCGGCCCCCTGCAGCAGCCGGGCCGCGACCAGCGCGGGGAAGGACGGCGCGAGCCCGGCCAGCAGCGACGCCGCACCGAAGAGCGCCGTGCCGAGCAGCAGGACGCGGCGCCTGCCGAGCGTGTCGCCGAGCCGGCCGCCGAGCATCAGCAGCCCGCCACCGGTGATCGTGTAGCCGACCACGACCCAGGTCAGCGCGTGGCCGTCCGCGCCGAGGGCGGCGCCGATCGAGGGCAGCGCGACGTTGACCACGGTCACGTCGACGGCGATGAAGAACTGCAGCATGGCCAGGCTGCACAGCACCAGCCACGCGCGCGCCGGGGACGATGCGTCCCGGCGCGCGGAGAGAATGCCTGAGAACACCGAGTGCTCCGTTGCTCAGAAGAGGTTCCGAGCAGCACGAATGTGCCGCTTCGGCTGAACGGCGAAGCGGCCGGACGTTCTGTCAGGTGGTGGAGGAACGCCCCGCCGCTAGCGGAGCGTCCTCGTCACCGCGGCGCAGGCGGCCGCGCACGAAGCGGCAGACATGGCGCAGATGCTATCGGACGGCGTCGTCCCCGCGGCCGGGGCCCGCGGACCGCTCGCCGTCGTCAGCCGTCGGTGGAACGGCCGTCGAGGAGGGGGCGGCGCGGGTCCCAGGAGGTGCCGTCGCGGGCGTCGCGGCGGCGCCGGGCGATGCCCGACAGCGCCTCCAGCACCACGCGGTTGGCCAGCGCCGAGGTGATGTCGGCGTGGTCGTAGGGCGGGGACACCTCGACCACGTCGACGCCGGCGACCGGCAGCTCGTAGGTGACGCGGCGGACCGCGTCCAGGAGTTGCCGCGCGGTCAGCCCGCCGGGCTCGGGCGTGCCGGTGCCGGGGGCGTGGCCGGGGTCGCACACGTCGATGTCGACCGACAGGAACACCGCGTCGCACTCGTCGGTGGCGATCTGGAACGCCTCGGTCAGGCACGCGTCCAGGCCGCGCGCGACGATCTCGGTCATCTCGTAGGAGCGCATGCCCTGCCCGGCCATCCAGTCGAGGGTCTCCGGCCCCGGCCAGTACCCGCGCAGGCCGAGCTGCAGGAACCGGTCGCCGCGCACCGCGCCGGACTCGATCAGCCGCCGCATCGGCTGCCCGTGCCCGATCAGCGAGCCGAACGCCACGTCCCCGGTGTCGGCGTGCGCGTCGAAGTGGACCATCGAGACGCGGCCCGCGCCGACGTGCTCGGCGACGCCCGCGGCGTCGGGCCACGCGATCGTGTGGTCGCCGCCCAGGATGAGCGGGATAGTCCCCGTGCGGGCGACGGTGGAGACGGCCTTCTGCAGATCGCGGACGGAGCGCTCGGCGTCGCCGGAGTACATCTCGACGTCGCCGGCGTCGTAGACCGTGAGGTCGCCGTGGAGGCCGTCCACCCGCAGGGCCAGCGACGGCCGCGAGCCCATCTGGGGCAGGTAGCAGGTCTTGCGGATGTACTGCGGCCCGAACCGGGTCCCCGGCCGGTGGGACGTGCCGCCGTCGAACGGCGCCCCGAGGATGACCACATCGGCGTCGGCGTAGGTGGACGGCTCCGACCAGGTGCATCGGGGCACGCCCAGAAAGGTGATGTCGGGCCCGAACTGCGGGCCGTACCGTTCCGGCAAGGTCGTTCCCCCGGCTGGAATGTGCCGCCCCGGCGCGGGGCGGCACGCATGCCAAGGAGCCTACGTGCCTCGCGTTCAATGCACCGTATAGCCGCGCAATGCCTCGGTTACGCGCAGAGAAAGCGGTAACGGCACCCGGTATTCGGATCGCCAAAAGCGCCGCGCCCGGAGGCAATTCGTCGGGGCGCGCGATGATGAGGCTCGCGGGTTCAGCCGGTGGACGAGTCGGCGTTGGCGTAGACGAGGTGAACCACGCCGGTGCCCTCGAAGGTGGTGGAGGACACCAGCTTCAAAGGCACCGTCTCGCCGTCGGTGAAGAGCTTGTCGCCATGCCCGACGACGATCGGGTGCAGGAGCAGGTGCAGCTCGTCGACCAGGCCCTGCCCGAGCATCCAGCGCACCAGGGCGGCGCTGCCCGTCGTGCCGAGCCGGGTGCCGGCCTTGAGCTCGGCCAGCCGCGCCGCGACATCCCCGTTGATCAGCGTCGAGTTCTCCCAGGTGGCCTCGGTCAGCGTGGTGGACACGACGTACTTGCGGGCGCTGTTCATGGCCTTGGTCATCGGGTCCGCGGGGTCGGCGTCGGGCCAGTAGGCGGCGAACCCGTCGTAGGTCGTCCGGCCGAGGAGGGTCGCCTCGGCCTCGTTCATCAGTTCACCGACCACGGCGCCCATCTGGTCGTCGAAGTAGGGGAAGTGCCAGGTCTCCGGCGCCTCGATCACACCGTCGAGCGAGATGAAGAGGCTGGACTTGATGAATCCCATCGGAATGCTCCCTTGAACGCGTCCGGGCCGGCCCCGTGGAGGGGACCGTCACCCAGAGGTCGAACGGCGGTCCGGTGGATCGACAAGCCGTCGAACTTTTCCTTGGATCGCCGACCCGAACCGGGCGCGAGGAGGGCCCTCAGGTGTTCATCGTGCTGGCGCCAAGGCGCTGAGCAGCAGCGCCTTGGCGGCCGGTACGCGGTTGGCGGCTTGCTGGACGACGACGGACTGCGGCGATCCGTACACCGCCTCGGTGACTTCGGCGCCGGTGAGCCCGAACTGCCGGTAGAGGCGGCGGCCGACCGGGGACTCGGCGTCGTGGACCGCCGGCAGGCCGTGCATGAACCGCGCGTCCGTCCGGCCGGTGGCCCGCAGGAGCTGCCCGGTGACGCGGTACGGGACGAGGGCCTGCACGCGTGCGAGCAGGCTGTGGAACGGCAGGTCGGTCGTGACCCACGCGGCGGTGTGCACGAAGCCCGCCCCGGCGACGGCGTCGCGGGCGTCGGTGGTGATGAGGACGCGGGCGCCGCTGCGGCGCGCGAGGTCGTGGACGCGGCTGAGGACGCCGGCGGGCGGGCGCATGTGGACGGGGGCGGCGATCCGCACGTCCATGCCGAGGCTCGCGCCGGTGGTGAGCAGCGACGCGGCGATGGGGGCGCGGGCGTCGCCGGTGAAGCAGAAGGCGATGCCGGCGAGGTCGCCGCCGTCCAGCTCCCGCATGGTGAGGATGTCGGCGACGGCCTGGACGGGACGCCAGGAGTCCGTGCCGAGGTTCCAGACCGGCACGGTCGCCGCCCGCGCGAGCCGGACGAGGGCGTCGTGGTCGGTGCCGGCGTAGGCGATGCCGTCGAAGTCCCTGCTCAGCGCCCTGGCGGTGGCGGCGGGCGGCTTCCGGAGGGACGCCGCGGACAGGACGGTGGTGCCGGCGCCCAGCTCCGCGGCGGCGGTCTCGACCGCGGCGCGGGAGCGGGGCGCGGGCCGCTGGAGGACCAGCGCGATGCTCTTGCCCCGCAGCGGCTCCGCGGCCGGTTCGCCGACCGCTCCGTCCTTCAGCCGGGCCGCGAGCGACAGCAGTTCCCGGAGCCGGCCGCCGTCCAGATCGAGGCCGGTGAGCAGCGGCCCGGTGATTGCGAGTTCGTTGAGAGAGGTGGTCATGCGGGCTCCTTCACAGGCATCTCCCAACCGACCGGGGCCGACGGCCCTACCAGGGGGAGTAGGTGCGCGGGCTCTGCCGGATCGGGGCTCCGAAGGAGGACCTGCGCAAGACGTGTCTCCAGGCTTGCTCCCCATGGCCTTGGACCGCGCCGGGGAAGACCCTGGCCGATGCACTGGTGCCTTGCGTGGGCCCGGGAGGACCTGGGTATCGGCCAGTGACATCCCCAGGCGCGATCTCGTGGTGCGGCGAGCAGGCTGTGCGCATGACTCCCTACGCTGAGCTGTCCACTCCTCCGATCTCGCTCGCTCAGCCCGTCCTTCACGGGACGCTGAGCCCGCCCAGTCCGCGTCCGGGCGTCACCGAGACCCGGGACGGACTACTGAAGGTCGTCACCGCCCCCCACCCCCTGCTGCTTCGGCTCGAAGGCGAGGCCGACCTGTCCAACCGGGACCTCCTCGCCGCCACCTTGCGCACCATGACGGCTCCCGGTACCTCGGACCTGCACGTGGACCTGACGCGCCTCGACTTCATCGACGTCGGCTGCCTGGCTCTCCTGCACCGGGCCGAGCAGGTCCTGATCCGCCAAGGACGGCGGCTGCGCGTGTACGGCGCTCCGCCCGTCGCCCGCAAGGCCATGCGCCTGCTCGGCTGGGAGATGCCCGCCGAGGAAGGAGCGATGCCGTGACCTGTCAGCGCGAGCGGAGGCGGGCCGCGCCGCGCGGCGGAAAGCCCGGCCATGGGAAAGGCATGACCGCCTGATGGGATGCCGCGCATTTCCGTAATGAATTGGTGTGAATGCCGCTGCGGGCACGGCAATTGCTGGAGCTCGTCGTGAGTCCATGGTCATATGAAACCGGCAGGGGAGATCACTTCGAATTCGAATGGAAGAGTCCAGCATGAGACGTGGGATGCTTCGTGTCGTCGCGCTGATCGGAGTCGCCGCGGCCGCCGCGTCGGCCGGTCCCGCCCAGGCGGCGCGGCAGCGTCCGAGGGCGGTCCTGGTCGCGGAGTCGTTCACCGGAGCCGTCACCGACTCGCGCTTCATCGGGTACGGGGCCGCGTGCCTGACGGGCGCGCGCCGCGGGGGCCGGGTGGCGGAGGCCGCGAACCACCCGCTCGGCGGCTGCCACCCGGACCCGGCCGGTCCCGTTCCGCCGGTCGGCGCGGCGCCGCACGGCTACCTCCAGCTCACCGACGCCCACTTCGAGGAGACCGGCGCCGTGCTGTTCGACTCGCCGGTCCAGGCGGAGGACGGCCTGGAGGTGACCTTCGAGCAGTGGCAGTACGGCAACACCACGCGGACCCCGGCGGACGGGATCTCCTTCTTCCTCACCGACGGCGAGAAAGGGCTCACCACGCCCGGCGCCTTCGGCGGAAGCCTCGGCTACGCCCAGAAACTGCCGGACGGCAGCACCGAAGGCCGGCTCATCCCGGGTGTCGAAGGCGGATACCTCGGTATCGGCCTGGACGTGCTGGGCGACTACTTCGGCGATGGAGAGCAGCGCGGGAACGGCTGCGAGCGGCGTTCCCCGGCCGGGACGAGGTTCCAGGCGCCTCCTCCCGGGCCCAACATCGTGACCGCGCGCGGCCCGGGGGACGGCACCGAGGGTTACTGCGTTCTCGACGCCACGACGGCCAACAAGAAGGACACCGGCCCGTGGCCGTCCGCGCTTCCCGGCCGACTCCACGGCTCTCTGAAGGAGATGCCCGCCCGAGTCAAGCCGAAGCGGGCCGAGGCCCTTCTCGAACCGGTGAAGCGGGTCGTCCGCGTCGTGGTGCCGCCCGGGTCCGACCCGATGGTGACGGTGGACATCGACTTCCGGGACGGCAAGGGCTTCCAGCGGGTGCTGCGGTTCCCGGCTCCCGAGCCCCTGCCCGACACCGTCAAGTTCGGCTTCGCCGCCTCCACGGGCCCGCACACCGACGTGCACCTGATCCGGAGACTCACCCTGCGCTCCGTTCGCTGACCGGCCGTTCGCCGACCGGGCACCGCGAGCGGTTTCCCGGTGCTTCGTTCAGCGGTGCGAGGGAATGCCGCGGGAGTTCCACGGTGATGCGGAGCCCGCCGGCGGGGCGCGGGACGAGGGTGAGCGCTCCGCCGTGTGCGTGGGCGATGGACTTGACGATCGCCAGGCCGGGGCCGACGCCCGCGTGATCGGTGTGGACGCGTTCGGTCCCGCGCTGGAACGGCTCGGTGAGCGTCGACACTCGCTGGGCCGTGAGGTTCTCGCCGGTGTTCTCAACGGTGAGCACCACCGTTTCGGGACGGACGCTGGTCGTGACCCGAGCGGTGCCCCGTTCGGGCAGGTTGTGGACGATCGCGTTCTGCACGAGGTTCGTGGTCAGCTGCAGAAGCAGCGCGTGTGAGCCGACGGTGGGAGCGATGTCGCCCGAGGTCTCGATGGTGATGCCGTGCTTTTCCGCCAGGGGCAGGAGCGCTTCGGTGGCCTCCTCCGCCACGAGGGAGAGGTCGACGTGCTCTCGGGTGAAGGCACGCTGGTCGGCGCGGCTGAGCACCAGAAGGGCTTCGGTGAGGTCGATGGCCCGGCCGTTGACGGCGTGGAGGCGGTCGATGATCTCGCCGGTGTCACGGGCCGGATCGCCGCGGGCCACGTCCAGCAGCGTCTTCGAGATCGCCAGCGGGGTCCGCAGCTCGTGGGAGGCGTTGGCCGCGAACCGCTGCTGCTCGGCGACGTGCGCCTCGAGCCGCGCGAGCATCGCGTCGAAGGCGTCGGCGAGTTCGCGGAACTCGTCCCGGCGGCCGGGCAGCCGGATCCGGTGGGAGAGCGACCCCTCCGTGGCCAGCCGGGCGGCGCCGGTGATGCGGGTCAGCGGGGCGAGCATGCGGCCGGCGAGGATCCACCCTCCCACCAGGCCGAAGACCAGCAGGAAGGCCAGGACGGCCGCCGCCCGCGGGGCGAAGACGCGCAGCAGGTTCGACCGGATGGGGAAGACGCCCGTATTGGTGGTGCCGGAGGGCACGATGAGCGCGCGGTCGGGGACGTAGCGCAGGAGGAACACCCACACCGCCGCGAGCAGCAGCGCACCCGCGAGCATGAGGAACGCGGCGTAGCTGAGCGTGAGCTGGAGGCGGGCGCTCAGACCCGGGCCCCTATCCATGCCCGCCGCCCTCACCTCCGGCTCCCGGCCCGGTGGAGATGCGGTAGCCGACGCCCGGCACGGTCGCGATGACCCAGGGCTCGCCGAGCCGTTTGCGCAGCGCCGAGACGGTGATGCGGACGGCGTTGGTGAACGGGTCGGCGTTCTCGTCCCATGCGCGCTCCAGCAGTTCCTCGGCGCTGACGACGCCGCCTTCGGCGGCGATGAGCACTTCGAGCACCGCGAACTGCTTCCGGGTCAGCGCGACGTAGCGGCCGTCCCGGAACACCTCCCGGCGGAACGGGTCCAGCCGCAGGCCCGCGATCTCCCGCACCGGGGGCCGGCTGTGGGCCCGCCTGCGGTCGAGGGCCCGCAGCCTGAGCACGAGTTCGCGCAGTTCGAACGGCTTCGTGAGATAGTCGTCGGCGCCGAGCCCGAACCCGGTGGCCTTGTCGTCGAGGCGGTCGGCCGCGGTGAGCATCATGATCGGCATGCCGCTCCCGGAGGCGACGATGCGCTCGGCGATCTCGTCGCCGGACGGCCCGGGGACGTCGCGGTCCAGGACGGCGATGTCGTAGGCGTTGACGGCGAGCAGCTCCAGCGCGGTGTCGCCGTCCCCCGCGATGTCGGCCGCGATCGCCTCCAGGCGGAGGCCATCGCGGATCGCCTCCGCCATGTAGGGCTCGTCCTCGACGATCAGCACGCGCATGCGCTCGATGCTACGAACGGGCGCATATCGCCGGCGTATGTAAAACCGCATACGCGACGGCAACATCGCGCCGCGTTGACTGGGCGGCATGCAGGATGCAGGGGTGACCGGCAGTGAGCGAGGCCAGACGATGACGCAGGTGGACACGGCGGAGACCGGCTCGGCCGGTACCGGCGGCCCGGATACCGGCTCCGGGGCCTGGCGCGCGGCCGTCGGCCGCGCGGTCCGCCTCGGCTCCCGGCCCGGCCCGTGGAAGCGTGGCCTGGTCCTTGCGGCGCCGGCTCTGTTGCTGGCCATGCTCATGCTGCTGCACGCCGAGGTCCCGAACCGTGGCATGCACCTCGGCAGCCTGCTGGAGACCGTCCTCCCGTGGCTCGGCCTGCTCATCCCGGTGCTGCTGGTCGCCGCGCTCTTGCGCCGCTCCGCCACCGCGACGCTCGCGCTGCTGCTGCCGGTCGCGGTGTGGCTGAACCTCTTCGGCGGGCTGCTCGGCGACAGGTCCGGTCCGGGCGGCGACCTCACCGTGGCCAGCCACAACGTCGGCGCCGCCAACCCCGACCCGGTCGGTGCCGCCCGCGACCTGGCCGCCTCCGGGGCGGACGTCCTGGCTCTGCAGGAACTGACCTCGCAGGCCCTGGGAATGTTCGAGCGGGAACTGGCGAAGGCGTACCCGCACCACACGGTGCAGGGCACGGTCGGGCTGTGGAGCAAGCTGCCCCTGTCGGACACCCGGCCGATCGACATCAAGATGGACTACGGCCCGCTGGGGGAGACCAAGCCGACCGACGAAAAGATGACCTACAACCGGGCATTCCGCACCACAGTGGCTACGGACCACGGGCCGCTGGCGGTGTACGTCGCCCACCTGGGGTCCGTACGGGTGAATCCCAGGGCGGGCTTCTGGACGACCCATCGGGACAGGGGCACGCAGGCGCTCGCCGAGGCCGTGGCCTCGGAGAAGAACGAGCGGGTGGTGCTGCTCGGCGACCTGAACGGCACCATGGACGACCGCGCGTTCGACACCCTCACGTCGCGGATGCGCTCGGCCCAGGACGCGGCCGGGGACGGCTTCGGCTTCACCTGGCCGGCGGGGTTCCCGATGGTCCGGATCGACCAGGTCCTGGTCAGGGGCGTGAAGCCGGAGAGGGCGTGGTCGCTGCCGTCCACCGGCAGCGACCACCTGCCGGTGGCGGCCGCGATCAGCTGGTGACGCGGCGGCCCTCGTTCCCGCCCGGCCGCGGGGAAGTCCGACCGGTCAGGCGAGGCTCATGAAGAGCTTCTCCAGCTGGGCGCGGTCCACCGCGGCCTGCTCGGGATCCGCGCCCTCCTGGACGCACTTCTCCAGGCCCGTTGCGATGATCTTGAACCCGGCGCGGTCCAGCGCCCGGGAGACCGCCGCCAGCTGGGCGATCACGTCCTTGCAGTCCCGCTCGTTCTCGATCATCTGGATGACGCCGCCGAGCTGCCCCTGCGCACGGCGCAGGCGCACGAGGACGTCGGCCAGCGAGTCAGCCTCGAATCTCACGTTGACCTCCTAATACCCGCCAGGGTATACGGCGCGGGACGGTTTCGACCGGGCCGGACGGGAGCGGCATGCGGGCACCGTGGCCCTCGCCAGGTGGCCGCCGCGCCTCCCGGGCGATGCCTGCCCGCACCCCCTGGCGCTCTCCAGGATACCCCAGGGGGTATTTGCATCCGGCTTCGTCCATCGGCTAACGTGCGAGGAAAGATACCCCCAGGGGTATATGAGCGACAGATCGCGGACAACGGAGAGCGAGGCAGGCCAGTGATCGAGATCGTTCCGATCGACACTCCCACGCTGGGGGACCGCAGCTACTTCGTCACCGACGGCGAGGTCGCGCTCGTGATCGACCCGCAGCGCGACATCGACCGGGTGCTCGCCCTGGCCGAGGCCCGGCGGGTGGCGGTCGTCGACGTCTTCGAGACCCACGTCCACAACGACTACGTGACCGGCGGACTGGCGCTGGCCCGGGCGACCGGTGCCGCCTACCACCTCAACGCCGCCGACCCCGTGGCCTTCGAGCACCACGCGGTGGCCGAGGGCGACGTGATCGAGGTCGGCTCCCGGATGCGGGTGCGGGTCCTGGCGACTCCGGGCCACACGTTCACGCACCTGGCCTACGTCCTGGAGGCCGAGGGCCGGCCGCCCGCGGTGTTCAGCGGCGGGTCGCTGCTGTACGGGTCCACCGGACGGCCGGACCTGCTCGGGCCGTCCCACACCCTCGACCTCGCGACCGCCCAGTACGGCTCGGTGCGGCGGCTGGCGCGCGAGTTGCCCGACGACGCCGAGATCTTCCCCACCCACGGGTTCGGCAGCTTCTGCTCGGCCACCCAGTCCGAGGCCGAGGCGTCGACGATCGGGCGGGAGAAGCGCGGCAATCCCGCGCTCACCCTGGACGAGAAGGAGTACGTCGAGGGGCTGCTGGCCGGCCTGGACGCCTGGCCCGCCTACTACGCCCACATGGAGCCGGCCAACACCGCCGGGCCGGAGGCGCCCGATCTGTCGGAGGCGCGCCGCGCGGACGCCGCCGAACTGCGCCGCCGCATCGAGGCCGGGGAGTGGGTCGTCGACCTGCGGACCCGGACGGCGTTCGCGGCCGGGCACATGGCCGGAACGCTCAACTTCGGGCTGGACGGCAGTTTCGCGACCTACCTCGGCTGGCTCGTCCCGTGGGGCACGCCGTTGACGCTGCTGGGGGAGACGCCCGAGGACGTGGCGGACGCCCAGCGCGAACTCGTCCGCATCGGGATCGACCGCCCGGCCGCGTCGGCCACCGGCGGCCCCGAGCGCTGGGCGGGCGCCGAGGACCTCGCGTCCTTCCCGCGGGCGTCGTTCGAGGAACTGGCGGCCGTCCGGCACCACCGCCCGGTCGTGGTCCTCGACGTGCGCCGTGCCCTGGAGTGGGACGAGTCGCACATCGACGGCGCCGTGCACATCCCGCTGCAGGACCTGCCGAAGCGCCTGGACGAGGTGCCGGGCGGCGAGGTGTGGGTGCACTGCGCGGGCGGCTACCGCGCCGCCATCGCCGCCTCGCTGCTGGCCGCCGCCGGACGGCGCGTGGTCGCCATCGACGACGAGTACGCCGCGAGCGCCCGCGCCGGCCTGCCGCTCACCGCCGCCGCCTGACGATCAGGCGTCCGCATTTCCGGACGCGGTGGCTTTTACCGGGAGTGAGATCAGGCGTCAACTGCGCCGCGCGCGCCGCATGAAACCGGACTTTTGACCTGCTGTCAGCGTTCCCGGCGAATGTGCATTTCGGCGCGCACAGTTCGTCCCATTCGGCGGGGCCGTTCCGCTCACCCGAGCGCGCGGCCCCGCCGGCGGCGCTTGCCCGGGCGGCGCCGCGACCCGGGTTCGCGGTCGGTCGCCCCCGGGCGCCGAATCCTCAGGCGCCCGGGGGCGGCAGCGCGTTGACCAGCGCTTCGGTGAGGCGGACGGCGGTTTCCGAGGGTGATGCGACGGTGCGGGGTCCGGTGGGCGAGAAGTTGCCGGTGACCTCTTGACACCGAGCGTGGCGCACGTCACGGTGTACGACATTAACTGACGCATCAGTCAAACAACCCCCGGAACGGGAGGGTCGATGAAGACCACCAGGTTGCTCGCCATCGCCTCGGCGGCGGGCTTGGCCGTCGCGTTGAGCGCCTGCGGCGGCGGCTCGGGCGCCTCCGATTCGTCGCTCACGGTGACCATGTGGGGCGGGGCCGCCCAGAAGGCGCACGTCGACTCCTACTTCACCCCCTGGGCCAAGACCAAGGGCGTCACGATCAAGCAGGACTCTCCCACCGACTACGCCAAGATCAAGGCGCAGGTGGAGGCGGGCAAGGTCACCTCGGGGCCGACCGAGGTGGAGCCGAACTTCGCGAACACGGCCTGCGAGGGCGGGCTGCTGGAGAAGCTGCCGCAGGACATCCTCGACAAGGCCAAGGCGACGGGCGTCGCCGAGAACCAGATCGGTCCGTGCGCCATCCCGATCCTGCAGTACTCCTTCACGATCGCGTACAACTCCAAGACCTTCTCGGGCGCGCACCCGACGACGTGGGCCGAGTTCTTCGACACCCAGCGCTTCCCCGGCAAGCGGGGCTTCTGGAAGTACGCGACCGGCGGCATGTTCGAGGCCGCGCTCCTCGCGGACGGCGTCAAGCCCGACCAGCTCTACCCGCTCGACATCGACCGGGCCTTCAAGAAGCTCGACTCGATCAAGCGCGACATCGTCTTCTTCGACACCGGCGACCAGATGACCCAGATGCTGGCCAGCGGTGAGGCCCCCCTCGTCCAGGCGTGGAGCGGCCGGATCTTCCAGGCCCAGCAGGCGGGGGAGAAGGTCGCGAACGAGTGGAAGGAGAACCTGGTCTCCTACGACCAGATCGTGGTGCCGAAGGGCTACCCGAACAAGGACCTCGCCTTCGAGTGGATGCGCTGGTTCCTCGACAACCCCAAGGCGCAGGCCGCGGACGCCGAGGCGTCGATCTACGGCCCGGCCAGTGCGAAGGCGCTCGACCTGGTGCCGGAGAACGTCCGCAAGGAGCTGCCGGGCTTCCCCGCCAACGCGCAGAGCTCCGCGGGTCTCGTGGACTACGCCTACTGGGCCAAGAACTACGACGGTGTGACCGAGCGACTGAACGCGTGGATCGCCAAGTGACGTCGGCCACCGCTGACTCCTCGGCGGGCAGGGTCCGGGGGCGGCCCCGCCCGCTGCGGCTGCCCCGCTGGACGCGCTTCGACGGCTGGGGCGTCCTGGTCCTGCCGCTGCTGGTCTTCCTCGTCCTGGTGTTCGTGGTGCCGCTCGTCGTCATGCTGTCCCGCAGCCTGACGGACCCGACAATCGGCCTCCAGAACTACCGCGACGTCTTCGCGAACGCCGTGTACCCGCGCGTCCTCGGCAACACGTTCCTGATCGCGGCGATCGTCACGGTGGTGACGCTCGCGCTCGCCTACCCCTACGCCTACCTGATGACGCTCGTCGGGCCCGGCTGGCGGATGATCATGCTGGGGCTGGTCCTCGTCCCGTTCTGGACGAGCATCCTGGTGCGCAGCTTCGCGCTCGTGCTCTTCCTCCGGGACACCGGCGCCTTCAACTCGACGCTCCAGTCGCTCGACCTCGTCGACCAGCCGATCCCGCTGATCCGCACGCTCACCGGCGTCGTCTTCGGCATGGTGCAGGTCGCGCTGCCCTTCGCGGTGCTGCCGATCTACGCGACCATGCAGGGCATCGACCGGCGGCTGCTCCAGGCGGCGGAGTCGCTCGGCGACCGCCCGGCCGGCGCGTTCTGGCGGATCTTCGTGCCGCTCAGCGCGCCCGGCGTCGCGGCGGCGGTGCTGCTCACGTTCGTCCAGGCGCTCGGGTACTACATCACTCCGGCGCTGCTCGGCGGCCCGAAGAACACGATGATCGGCGAGCTGATCGTGCAGCAGGTCAGCACCGTGCTCCGCTTCGGCTTCGCCGCGGCCCTCGCGACGATGCTCCTGCTCACCACCCTCCTCCTGCTCGTGGTGGCCGGACGGTTCGTCGACCTCCAGAAACACCTGATGCGGCAGCCATGACAAAGATCCTCACCCGCGCCGGACTCGTGACCCTGGCCGCCGTCGTCGGCGTCTACCTCGTCCTGCCGGTCCTCATCGTCGTCCCGATGTCGTTCTCGGACAGCTCGTTCCTGTCCTTCCCGCCCGGCGAGATGTCGCTGCGCTGGTTCCGCAACATCCTGGACGACCCGGTCTGGATCGACTCGGCCCTGGCGAGCCTCAACGTCGCGCTGCTGTCGTCGGTCTGCGCGGTCGTCCTCGGCGTCCTCGCGGCCCTCGCCCTGGTGCGCGGCAGCCTCCCGTTCCGCAACACGATCATGGCGGTGCTGCTGGCGCCGCTGATCGTCCCCTACGTCATCGTCGGCCTGGCGGCCTACATCGCCTTCCTGGAACTCGGGCTCACGCAGACGACGCTCGGCTTCGTCCTGGTCCACACGTGCCTGGCCGTCCCCTACGTCGTGATCAACGTCGTGGCGGGGCTGGTCTCGGTCGACCGGCGGCTCGAGATGGCCGCGATGAGCCTCGGCGCGGGACCGGTCACGACCTTCTTCAAGGTGACCCTCCCGCTCATCCTGCCGAGCGTCCTCGCCGGCGGGCTGTTCGCCTTCTTCATCAGCTGGGACGAGGTCGTCACCGCGATCTTCCTCTCCGGCCCGGAGATGACGACCCTGCCCGTCCAGATGTGGTCCGGCATCCGGGTCCAGATCGATCCCACCGTCGCGGCCCTCTCGACGCTGGTGCTGATCGTCATCTTCGGCTCCTTCATCGTCCTCGGCCTGACCCGGCTGATCCGGCAGGTCGCCCGCCGCCGCACGGCACGCCCCGCAACGAACACAGGTGCATGACATGACCGCAGCCCTAGAGACGACGCCCGCCCCGGCGTCGACCGGCGCCCCGATCTCCATCGGCGCAGTCAGCAAGGAGTACGGCGACAACACCGTGCTGGAGGCCGTCGACCTCGACGTCCGGGCGGGGGAGTTCCTGACCCTGCTCGGCGCGTCCGGCTCGGGCAAGTCCACCCTGCTGAACATCGTCGCCGGCTTCACCCGGCCCACGTCCGGGACCGTCGAGGTGGACGGCCGGGACATCACCTCCCTGCCGCCGCACAAGCGCGGCTTCGGGATGGTGTTCCAGCACTACGCGCTCTTCCCGCACATGTCGGTCGCCGACAACATCGCCTTCCCCCTCAAACGGCAGAAGACCGCCAAGGCGGAGATCCGGCGGCGGGTCGCCGAGACCCTCGACCTCGTCGAGCTCGGCCACCTCGGCGCCCGCCGCCCGGCCGAGCTGTCGGGCGGCCAGCAGCAGCGCGTGGCGCTCGCGCGGGCGATCGTCTTCCGCCCCCGCGTGCTGCTCATGGACGAGCCCCTCGGCGCGCTCGACAAGCTGCTCCGCGAGCAGCTGCAGCTGGAGATCCGGCGGCTCCACCGGGAGATGGGCATCACCTTCGTCTTCGTCACGCACGACCAGGACGAGGCGCTGACGATGTCCGACCGCATCGCCCTGCTGCGGAACGGGCGCATCGTCCAGCTCGGCACGCCCGAGCAGCTCTACGCCGAGCCGAACAGCCGCTACAGCGCGGAGTTCGTCGGGGCCTCCAACGTCTTCACCGGCACCGTCCGGGGCGGGAGCTTCGTCGACGAGGACAGCGGCCGCAGCTTCCGGCTCGACGGGGCCGCGGACGAGGGCGGCGCGTCCCTGCTGATCCGGCCGGAACGTCTCGGCATCGCCCTCGCGGGCGACCCCGTCCCTGACACGATGGACCGCGTCGAGGCGATCGTGGAGGACTGCATCTACCTCGGCAGCAGCCGCACCGTCCAGCTGCGCACGGACGCCGGCCGGCGGCTGGTGGCCAGCACCGAGGTCCCCCGGACCCCGGACGGGGTGGCCCCCGGCGCGCGGGTGAACGCGTACTGGGACGTCCGCGATGCCTGCGTCCTCGACTGACCCGGAAGGAGTGAGCAGCATGACGAGCATGACGGGCGGCGAGGCACTCGTCGCCGCGCTGGCCGCGCACGGCGTGGACACGATCTTCGGGATCCCGGGGACGCACAACCTCACGGTCTACGCGGCCATGGAGCGGCACGGGATCCGGCACGTCTCGCCGCGCCACGAGCAGGGCGCCGGCTACGCCGCGGACGGGTACGCGCGGTCGTCCGGACGGCCGGGCGTCTGCCTGACCACGACCGGCCCGGCGATCCTCAACGCGGCCGCCGCCGCGGCGCAGGCGTACTCGGACTCGGTGCCGGTTCTCTTCGTGTCCCCCGGGATGCCGCTGCGCCACCCGGGCCGGGGCAACGGCCTCCTCCACGAGGTCAAGGACCAGAGCGCCGCCATGGCGGCCGTCCTCGGCCGGAGCCACCGGGTGACGAGCGTCGAGGAGATCCCGCTCGCCGTGGCCCAGGCGTGGACCGACCTGGTCTCGGGACGCCCCCGCCCGGTCCATCTGGAGATACCCCTCGACCTGCTCGAAGAGCAGGCGGACGTGACCGTGCCCGGTCCCGTCCCGGCCGCGGCCCGCACTCCGGCGGCGGAGGCGGTCGAGGCCGGAGCGGCGGCGTGCGCCGCCGCGCGGCGGCCGGTGCTCGTCGTCGGCGGGGGAGCGGCGCGCGCCGGCGACGAGGCGCTCTCCCTGGCGGAGGCGGTCGGCGCCCCGGTCGTGTCCACCGCCAACGGCAAGGGCGTCGTCCCGGAGGACCACCCGCTCTTCGTGGGCGCCGGGCTCCAGCACCGGTGCGTCCTGGAGCTCATGGACGACAGCGACCTCGTCATCGCGGTGGGGACGGAGTTCGCCCCGTCCGACTGGTGGATCGGGCTGCCCGACCTGTCCGGCAAGGTGCTGCGCGTCGACGTCGACCCGGCGCAGATCGTGACCAACGTGATCCCGGCGGTGTCCCTCGTCGGAGACGCCGCACTCGCGCTCCGCGCCCTGCTGGAACGGCTCGACGTCCCGGCGCCGGCGGACGCTCCGGAGCGGGCCGCGAGATGGCGCGACCTGCACCGGGCGGCCGCGCGGGAAGAGGGCGCGCCCTGGCTGCGGATCGTGTCCGCGATCGCTGAGGCGCTGCCCCGCGACGCGATCGTGGCGTCCGACAGCGCGATGGCCTGCTACTACGGCGCGCTGTCGAACCTGCCCCTGCACCGTCCTGGCGCCTTCCTCTACCCGACCGGGGGCGGCACGCTCGGCTTCGGCCTCCCCGCGGGCATCGGCGCCAAGACCGCCCACCCGGACACCGCCGTGCTCGTCCTGCAGGGCGACGGCGGCACGATGTTCACCGTCGCCGAGCTGGCCGGGGCGGCCGAGCTCGGGATCGCGCTGCCCGTCGTCGTCGTCGACAACGGCGGCTACGGCGAGATCCGCAACGAGATGGCGGACCGGGACGAGCCGGTGCACGCCGTGGCCCTCGGCCGGCCCGACTTCCCCGCGCTCGCCCGCTCGCTGGGCTGCCGCGGCGTCCGGGTCGAGGACGCCGCCGAGCTGACCGGCGAGATCAAGGCGGCCCTGGACGCGGACCGCCCCACGCTCATCCACGTCCGCGAGGAGAGCCGCGCCGCGAGGGGCATGGCATGACGAAACCCGTCGCCGTCTACACCGACGTGGTCGACACCGACCCGGCACCCGGCGTGGAGCTGCTGGAGCGGGCCGGGTTCGCGGTGCGGTTCGCCCGCACGCCCGCGCCCGCGGACATCGTGGCCGCCGCCGCGGACGCGGACGCGCTCCTGCTCGGCTACGCCGAGGTCGGCCCGTCGCTCCTCGACGCGCTTCCCGGCGTGGGCATGGTCGCCACGCAGTCGGTCGGCTACGACATGGTGGACCTCGACGCCTGCCGCGAACGCGGTGTCTGGGTCGCCAACGTTCCGGGTGCCGCGACCGAGGAGGTCGCGTCCCACGCGCTCGCCATGACGCTCGCCCTGCTGCGCGGGCTGCCCCGGCTGGACCGCGACGTCCGCGCCGGGATGTGGGACGGCACGCGGCACGACCTGCGGCGGCTCTCGGAGACGACCGTCGGCGTCGTCGGCCTCGGGCGGATCGGCCGCCGCTATGCCGGCTTCGTCCGCCCGCTCGCCGGCCGCGTCGTCGGGCACGACCCCGTCGCCGCCGAGGTGGACGGCGTCGAGTCGATGGAGCTCGACGCCCTGCTGGCGTGCAGCGACGTCGTCAGCCTGCACCTGCCGCTGACCGATGCCACCCGGAACCTGCTGGACGCCCGGCGGCTCGGCCTGATGCGCGCGGGCGCGGCGCTCGTGAACGTGTCGCGCGCGGGCCTCGTCGACCACGGCGCGCTCCTGCGGTGCCTGGACGAGGGCCGCCTGTCCGGCGCCGCCCTCGACGTGCTGCCGCAGGAGCCGCCCGAGCCAGGCGACCCGCTCGTCCGCCATCCCCGGGTGCTCGTCACACCGCACGCCGCGTACCTGTCGGCGGCCAGCACCCTTGACTACGTGCTCGAACAGGCCCGGAACGTCGTCGAGTGGCACGCCCGCGGCCGGCCCGTCTCCGCCGTCCTCGAAGGGCGGCGGAGAGGGCCGGGCGCGGGGCCGCGACCGGCGCTGGACTGAGCCGCGGCCGTCTGACAACCTGACCATTTACAGCACACGAGGTGAGAACGGATGCCACGACCGAGCGTCGTAGCGGAGCGTCGCGACCAGATCCTGAGGGCGGCCTGCGAGGTCGTCAGCGAGCGGGGTTACAAGGCGCTGCGCGTGACCGACGTGGCCAGGCGCGCCAAGATCAGTACCGGCTCCGTCCACTACTACTTCGAGACGAAGCGCGACCTCGTGCACGCCGCGTTCGAGTACAACTTCACCCGTTCGCTGGAGCGCCGCAAGCAGATCCTGGACCGGCATCCCAACGCCCGGGACCGGCTGCGCGCGTTCGTCGACTCCTACCTCCCGCACGACGAGGAGACCGCGGCCGCCTGGCGCATCTGGGCCGAGACCTGGGTCGAGGCGCTGCACGACCCCGACCTCCGCGAGCTCAACGAGCGGATCTACGGCGAGTGGCGCAGCGTGATCGCCGAGATCATAAGGGTCGGCCAGGCCGAGGGTCTGATCGTCCAGGGGGACCGGATGCTGCTCGCGAACGCCCTGGTCAGCATGATCGACGGCCTCGCGATCCAGGCCCTCGTCGGGTCCCGGCACATGACGATCGAGCGGATGCAGAGCGTGTGCGACCATCTGCTCGCGACGATGTCGACCGAGCCCGCCCAGGCCGCCATCGGCTGAGCGCCCCCCGGCCCTCCTCCGGACTCCGCGCGCCCGGGCGCCCCTCCGCCCGGGCGGCCGTGCGGTCCGCCCCCTGAAACCCCTTGACAGCCTGTTGCGCCCTGCCCCACGATCACACAAACATAACTGACGGGTCAGTTAAATTTCATCGGGAGCCCCTCCATGTCCTACGACCTCACCGACGGGATCGAGCTGAGCGACGAACAGCGCGAGTTCGTCACGCTCGCCCGCGACTTCGCCCGCAACGAGATCCGCCCCCGCTCGCGCGCCGTCGACGAGGCGGACACCGAGGCCCCCATGGACCTGTGGGCCAAGGCCGCCGAGATCGGGCTCGCGGCCTACATGCTGCCCGCCGAGTACGGCGGCGGCGGCGTGACCGACCTCGTGACCCAGTGCCTCGTCCAGGAGGAGCTGTGCCACGGCGACATCGGCATCGCCAACTTCCTCACCTCCAGCTCGTTCTTCGCCGACCCGATCCTGTCCCTCGGCAGCGAGGAGCAGAAGCGCAAGTGGATCACCCCGCTCACCGGCGCCACGCCGCCGGTCACCAGCGTCGCCGTCACCGAGCCCGGCGTCGGGTCGGACGCCGCCGCCCTGCAGACGCGCGCGGTCCGCGACGGCGACCACTACGTCCTCAACGGGTCGAAGACGTGGATCTCCAACGCCCCCCTGTCGCAGTACTTCGTCGTGTTCGCCACCGTCGACCCCGCCCTCCGCTCCCGCGGGGTGACCGCGTTCGTCGTCGAGCGCGACCGCGAGGGCCTCACGGTCGGCGCGCCCATGCGGAAGTACGGTCAGCGCGGCACCCTGAACGCCGAGGTCTTCCTGGAGGACGTCCGCGTCCCGGTCGAGAACCGGCTCGGCGAGGAGGGCAAGGGCTTCTACGGGCTCATGCACACCTTCGACGCGTCCCGGATCCTCATCGGCGCGGCCGCGACGGGCCTGGCCCGCGCGGTGCTGGAGGACGCCGTCCGGTACGCGCGCGAGCGGGTCCAGTTCGGCAAGCCGATCATCGAGCACCAGGCCGTGGCGTTCCGCCTCGCCGACATGGCCGCGAAGACCGACGTCTCCCACCTCGTCACCATGCGGGCCGCCCGGCTGTACGACGCCGGCGCGCCGGTCACCGCGGCCTCGGCGGTCGCGAAGCTGACCGCCTCGGAGAACGCGACGTGGGTGGCCAACGCCGGGCTGATGACGCACGGCGGCTGGGGCTACTCGCGGGAGTTCATGGTCGAGAAATGGCTGCGGGACGCCAAGCTGGAGGAGCTCGAGGAGGGCACCTCCGACATCCAGCGCCTCATCATCTCGCGCGCCGTGGCCGGGCGATGAGCGACGCCCTGTCGGTCTTCTCCGACCCGAAGTCGGTCGCCGTCGTCGGCGCCTCCCCCGACCCCGCCAAGTGGGGCCACTGGATCGCCCGCGGGGCCCTCCGCGGCGCCCACCGGCGGGACGTCCACCTCGTCAACGCCAAGGGCGCCACGATCGAGGGCGTCCAGTCGGCCCGGTCGCTCGGCGAGCTGCCGTCGGTGCCGGAGCTGGTCGTCCTCACCACCCCGGCGCGGACGATCCCCGCCGTCGTGGACGAGGCGCTCGCCCTGGGCGTCAAGGGGTTCCTCGGGATCACCGCCCACATCGACCTCGCCAACGGCGAGCCCGGGCTGGAGCGCCGGCTCGCCGACCGGATCCGCCGGGCCGGCGCCCGGATCGTCGGGCCGAACTGCCTCGGCCTGTACGACGCGGACGCCGAGCTGGAGCTCGCCTGGGGCACGTTCGTCCCGGGCGGCATCGCGATCGTGTCGCAGTCGGGGCAGCTCGGCCTGGAGATCGCCGGGCTCGCGGCCCACGCGGGCCTCGGCGTCTCCCGGTTCGTCTCGGTCGGCAACCAGGTCGACGTCACCGCGGCCGACCTGCTCGCCGACCTCGTGGCGCACGAGGCGACCCGGACCGTCGTCCTCTACCTGGAGAGCTTCGGCGCGGGACGCGACCTCGTGGACGTCATGGCCCGGCTCCGCGCCGCGGGCAAGCGGGTCATCGTCCTCACGGTGGGCGCCAGCGACGCGAGCCGGGCCGCGGCCCGGTCGCACACCGGCGCGCTGACGGCGTCGACCGACGTCGTCGCGGCGGCCTGCCGGGCGGCCGGAGCCGTCCTCGTGGACACCCCCGCGCAGGCCATCGACCTCGCGCACCTGTTGGCCGGCGGCCCGCTCCCCGCCGGGGACCGCGTCGCGATCGTCAGCGACAGCGGCGGCCAGGGCGCCCTCGCCGCGGACGTGATGGCCCGCCACCGGCTCACCGTGCCCCGGCTCTCGGACGCGGCGCGGGCCGCCGTCTCCGCCCTGCTGCCCGAGGGCGCCGGAGCCGCCAACCCCATCGACCTCGCCGGGGCGGGCGAGCAGGACCTCGACACCTACGCGCGCATCGTCGACGTGCTCCTGCGCAGCGGCGAGGTGGACGCGGTCGTGCTGTCGGGGTACTTCGGCTGCTACGGCGCCGACACCCCGACGCTCGTCGAGCGGGAGCTGGAAGTGGCCGCGTCGCTCGGGCTGTCGGCCGCCGAGCACGGGCGCCCGGTGCTCGCGCACAGCATGAGCCACGATTCGGAGGCGGTGCGGGAGCTGCGCGCCCGCTCCGTCCCCGCGCTGTTCACCATCGACGCGGTGGCGCGGTCGCTCGGGCTCGCGGTCGAACTCGTCCGCTCCGCACCGCCGGAGGACGTCGCGGGACCCGCCGCCCCCACCGCGCCGCTCGGCGGGGCGGGCGAGGCGCTTCCCTATCTCGCGGGACGCGACCTCCTCGCCGCCGCGGGCCTCGCCTACCCGCGCGCGGCCGCCGTCCGGACCCCGGCGGACGCCGCCGCGGCGGCGCAGGCCATGTCGGGTCCGTTCGTCCTCAAGGCCGGATGGCTGGAGCACAAGACGGAGGTCGGCGGAGTTGCGGTCGGCCTGACCGGCCCGGACGCCGTCGGCGCCGCCCTCACCGACATGGTCGCCCGGCTGGGCGAGGGCGACTACGTCCTTGAGGAGATGGACGCCCGCACCGACGCCGTCGAACTCATCGTCGGCGCCCGCCGGGACGACGCCTTCGGACCCGTCGTCCTCGTCGGGATCGGCGGCGTCCAGGCCGAGGTGTACCGGGACGTCGCGCTCGCGCTCGCGCCCGTCGGCGCCGCCGAGGCCCGCCGCCTCGTGGAGTCGCTCGCCGGGCTGCCGCTGCTCACCGGGTTCCGCGGCCGCCCGGCCGTCGACCTCGACGCGGTCGCCGAGAGCGTCGCGGCCGTGTCCCGGCTCATCGCGGACGACCCAGGCGTCGCCGAATGCGAGGTCAACCCGCTGCGCGCCGGGCCCGGCGGCGCGATCGCCGTCGACGCCCTCGTCCTCGCCGCCGCGCCGGCCCCGACCCCGACCACCGACCAGTGAGGGAAGCCATGATCGAGAAGTCTCCGCTCGCCGAGTTCGCCGGCCAGGTCGCCGTCGTCACCGGCGGCGGTTCGGGCATCGGTCGCGCCATCGCCGTCCGCTACGCCGCCGGGGGCGGGAACGTCGTCGTCATCGGCCGGCGCGCCGAGCCCCTGGCGGAGACCGCCCGCATGGCCGAGAGCCTCGGCGCCGAGGCCGCGGTCGTCACCTGCGACGTGCGCGACGCCGACGCGCTCACGGCCGCGATCGACGGCGTCGCGGCCGAGCACGGGCGCATCGACGCGATGGTGAACAACGCGGCGGGCAACTTCGTGTGCCCGGCGGAGGACCTCTCGCCCGGGGGCTGGCGCGCCGTCGTCGACATCGTCCTCAACGGCACCTTCTACGGCACCCGCGCCGCGGGCCGCCACATGCTCGCCGCGGGCCGGGGCGCGATCCTCAACGTCATCGCCAGCTACGCCTGGCACGGGCACCCCGGGACCGTCCACAGCGCGGCGGCGAAGGGCGGCGTCCTCGCGATGACGCGCACCCTCGCCTCCGAGTGGGGCGGACGGGGAGTGCGGGTCAACTGCATCTCCCCGGGCCCCACCGAGACCGAGGGCGCCGGTGCCGCGCTGTGGCCGACCGAGGAGGACCGCCGCCGCGTGCTCGGCAGCGTCCCCGCGAACCGGTTCACCACCCCGGAGGAGGTGGCCGAGTCGGCGGCGTTCCTGCTCGACCCCCGGCGCGCCGCCTACATCACCGGCGACGTCCTGTCGGTGGACGGCGGCCAGTGGCTCGGCAAGGCCGTCTACTCCGACTCCTCGGCACGGGCGTGAGCGCCCGGCAGGCCGGCCGCCCCGAATGGGCGCGGTCGGCGGTGTACATCGGCGGCCGGTGGCGGGAGACGGCGGGCGGCCGGACCACGGAGGTCGAGAACCCGGCGACCGAGGCGCCGGTCGGGACCGCCGCCAATGCCGGGGCCGAGGACGCCGATGCCGCGGTGTCCGCCGCGGCGGCGGCCTTCCCGTCCTGGTCGGCCATGCCGCCGCGCGAGCGGCTGGCCGTGCTCGGACGCGTCCACACCGCCCTCGAACGCCGACGCGACCTGCTCGTGGAGACGACCGTCGCCGAGATCGGGGCGCCGCTCCGCGTGGCCCGGGAGGCGCACATCGACACGGGGCTGGACGTCCTGCGCGCCTACCTCGACGCCGCCGCCGACCTCGTCTGGGAGGAACGCGTCGGGAACTCGCTCGTCCTGCGCGAGGGGATCGGCGTCGCCGCCTGCGTCACCCCGTGGAACTACCCCTTCTACCAGGTCCTCGCCAAGATCGGCGGCGCCCTCGTCGCCGGCGCCGCCGTCGTGCTCAAGCCGGCCGAGCTGACGCCGCTGTCGGCGTACCTGCTCACCGACGCGATCGACGAGGCCGGGGTCCCGCCGGGGGTCTTCAACCTCGTCCCCGGCCCGGGACGGGTCGTCGGGGAGGCCCTCGCGGGCCACCCGGACGTGGACGCGATCTCCTTCACCGGCTCCACCCAGGTCGGCGCCCGCGTCGCGGCCGTCGCCGCCGCGGGCATCAAACGCGTCAGCCTCGAACTCGGCGGCAAGTCCGCGAGCGTCATCCTCCCCGGAGCCGACCTTGAGACGGCCGTGCGCGCGTCCGTCGACGCGGCCATGCTCAACTCCGGGCAGACCTGCACGGCCTGGACCCGGCTCCTCGTGCCGCGCGCGGACCTCGACTCCGCGCTGCGCCTCGCCGCCGCGCGCGCCGACGCGCTCGTCGTCGGCGACCCGGCCCGTTCCGAGACCGACCTCGGGCCGGTCGCGTCGGCGTCCCAGCGGCGGACCGTCGCGGGCTTCATCGAGCGGGCCGAGGCCGCCGGCGCGCGGATCGTCACCGGCGGCGCGGAGCGGCCGGCGGGGCTGCCGCGCGGCCACTACGTGCGCCCTACCGTCGTCACCGACGTCGCGCCCGACGCGGAGATCGTCCAGGAGGAGGTGTTCGGACCCGTCCTGACCGTCCAGCCCTACGACGGCGTCGAGGAGGCGGTCACGCTCGCCAACGGCACGCCCTACGGGCTGGCCGGCGCCGTGTGGGGGCCGGACCGGGACGCGGCCGTCGCCGTCGCCCGCCGCCTGCGCACCGGCCAGGTCGACGTCAACGGCGGTGCCTTCAACCCGGCGGCGCCCTTCGGCGGCTACGGCCGTTCCGGCAACGGCCGCGAGCTGGGCCGCTGGGGGATCGAGGAGTTCCTGGAGACCAAGGCGCTGCAACTGTGACCGCCCGTGTCCGCCCGGCGTGACGTCCGGCTGACGCTCGCGGGCGGCGTGCTCGTGGCCGTCACCGCGGTGTGGGGCTCGACCTTCCCCATCTCCAAGGACCTCCTCACCCGGCTGCCGGTCCCGGACTTCCTGGCGCTCCGGTTCCTCACGGCCGCGCTCGTCGTCGGGCTCGTGCGCCCGGCGGCGGTCCTGCGCGCGGGCTGGCGCGTCGTCGGCGTGGGCGCCGGGCTCGGGCTCGCGTACTTCACCGGCCAGTACCTGCAGTTCGTCGGGCTCAAGCACACCGCGCCGACCGTGTCGGCCTTCGTCGTGTCCATGTACGTGGTGTTCACGCCGCTCCTGGCCTGCCTGTTCGCGCGTAAGCCGCCGTCCGTCCGGACGAGCGCCGCGACGCTTCTCGCCACCGGAGGCGTCGCGGCCATGTCCCTGCGGGGCTTCTCCCTCGGCTGGGGCGAGATGCTCACGCTCTTCGCCGCCCTGCTGTACGCCGTCCACATCCTCGCCCTCGGACGCTGGTCGCAGGCGCGAACCGCCTACGCGCTCGCCGTCGTGCAACTGGCGACCATGGGGTTCGCCTTCCTCGCCGTCGCGTCCGTCGACGGGGTGCAACTGCCGGAGTCCCGGGACGTCCCGGCCTTCCTCTATCTGGCGATCGTCGCCGGCGGCATCGCGCTGCTCGGGCAGACCTGGGCCCAGGCCCACCTCCCGGCGTCGACGGTCTCGATCACCATGGTCCTGGAGCCGGTGTGGGCCGGCGTCATCGGCCTGTCCGTCTTCGGTGAGCGCCTTGACGCGCGGATCGTCCTCGGCGGGATGCTCATCCTCTCCGCACTGGTCGTGATCAACGCGCGCGGCTCCGACGGTGTCCGGCGCTCCAGATGGCGAAGACGCGCGGCCGACCTGGATCGTCCAGCGAATACTCGGGTCGGCGCGGGGTAGCAGCCGCCTGTGGCGGTACCTGATCTTGGCTCTGCCGCACCCGCACCTGGGAGGGACGACGGACCATGACCGCCACCGGCCGTACCGGCGCCACATCCATGCCGGCCAGCCTGCAGTTGCCCGGTATCACGCTGGGGGTCGGCCTCGGCGGCTTCGTCGACGGCATCCTGCTGCACCAGCTCCTCCAGTGGCACCACATGCTCAGCAGCACCGACACCGCCCGGATCGGGGTGAGGTACTACGACCCCCACACGGTCTCCGGGCTGGAGATGAACACGCTGTGGGACGGCTTGTTCCATGTGGTGTGCTGGCTGGCAGTGCTCGCCGGGCTGTCCATCCTGTACTCACGGGTCACCCATCGGCGCCGCCGGGTGTGGACCTCCCAGGTGCTGTGGGGATGGGTGCTGGTCGGCTGGGGCCTGTTCAACATCGTCGAAGGCGTCGTCGACCACCAGATCCTCGGCATCCACCACGTGCACGGCGGCCCGCTCCAGATCTGGTGGGACGTCGGCTTCCTGCTCCTGGGCGCGGTGCTGGTGGCCGTCGGATGGCTGGTGCAGCGCACCGGCACGCCGTTCGACCCCGAGCCCGATGCCTCCTTCCGGCCGTGGAGCCCGTGATGCACCATCACCCGACGCCGGCGCACGACGGCGGGGGATGGGGCACCGTGCTCGCGGTGGCCGGCGTGGGCGCCCTCGCGGTCGCCTACGTGCTGCTGGCACACCGCGGACCCGGTAGGAAGGCCGGCGCCCGAGACGGGTGGCGCACGGCGATGTTCCTGACCGGATGCACCCTGGTGGCGGTGGCGCTCCTACCGCCGATCGCTCCGTGGGCGCACGAGGACTTCCGCGGTCACATGCTCCAGCACATGCTGCTCGGAATGTACGCGCCGCTGGCCCTTGTCCTGGGCGCCCCGATCACCGTGCTCTTGCGTGCGCTGCCCACCGACTGGGCCAGGGACCTGACCGGCGTACTGCGCAGCAGGCCGATGAAGGTCTTGGCCCACCCCATCATCGCGCTGATGCTCAGTACCGGCAGTCTGGCGGTGCTGTACTTCACCCCGCTGTACAACGCCACGACCACCCGTCCCGCACTGCACTGGTTGATGCATGCGCACTTCGTGCTCTCGGGGTTCCTGTTCGCGTGGGTCATCGCCGGGCCCGATCCCGCGCCTTCACGGCCCCGGGTCAACGCGCGGCTGCTCGTCCTCGGCGCCGCCATCGCCCTGCACGCCGTCATCGCCCAGCTCATGTACGGCGGGTTCCTCATCGACGTGCACGCCCCCATCGCCGAAGTCCGCGGCGGCGCGGAGATCATGTACTACGGCGGAGACATCGCCGAGCTCCTGCTCGCCGCCGCCCTCGTCGCCACCTGGCGCCCCGCCCGCCGTGCCGCCGCCGTCCGGCGGCGCCCATGGCGCGTTTCCGGCGGGCCCGCCCCGGCGGCGTCGCGGCTCAGGTCCGAGTGGGGTGCCATTCGAACATCAGGATCGTGGCGTCGTCGGTGAGACGGCCGTCCTGGTAGGCCATGATGTTGTTGACCAGGCGGCGGAGCGCCTCCGGGGCGGGCTCTCCGGCGGCGATGGCGCGGATGATGAAGTCGGTGAAGCGCTCCTGGCCGAAACGCGTGCCGTCGGGCGCCTCGGCCTCGGTGACGCCGTCGGTGTAGAGCAGGACCCGGTCACCCGGCTGGAGCTGGACGGTGTCGACCCGCCACGCGGGCCCGCCCGAGTCGCCGGTCAGCTGGCGGGCGGGGCCGAGCGGCAGCTGCGGCTCCCGGTCGAGGGCACCCGGCAGCAGGTTCTGCTCGCGCAGCAGCAGCGGGGACGGGTGACCGCAGTTGATCCAGGTCAGTGCCCCGCTGGCGAGGTTGAGATGGGCGAAGACCCCGGTGATGTAGCGGTCGGGGAACCAGGTGTCGAGGTTCTGGTCGACGGTGGTGACGATCTCCTGCAGGGACCCGCTGCTGCTGCGGCGCACGTTCCGGCAGCTGGCCATGGCGACCGTGGAGGTCAGCCCCGACAGCAGGTCGTGGCCCATGGAGTCCAGGACGGTGATGTGCAGTTCCCCGCCGATCAGCGAGTGGTCGAAGGCGTCGCCGCCCAGATCGTAGGCGGGCTCCAGGACGGCGCTCGAGGTGACCTGCTCGGTCCCCATCGTGCGCGGCGGCAGGTAGGCCCACGCCATCTCCGCTTCCAGTTTCAGCGACGCGCTGCGCTGGAGCCGGGAGTAGGCGTCGCTGTGGCCGCCCTTCCCGATCACGGCCAGGGCCAGCAGCGACGCCAGCGTCCGGCAGACCCGCAGGGTGGCCTGATCGAGCGTGTCGGTCCGCACTTCCAGGACGCCGATGCGGTCCATGCCGTCGTTCATCGGCAGCCACAACTGGAGCCCGCCGGAGCGGTGCTCGGCCGCCTGCAGCTGGCCGGTGCGGTAGGTCCGGCCGGCCTCGGTGGCGTCCACCTCCAGCCGCAGGGACGGCTGGTCGGGCCCCTCCGGCAGCGAGACCAGGGTGTTCTGGCGGAGGTCGGACAGATAGATGGTGATCGCCCGGACGCCCAGGTCGGCCGCGTACGCGTTGAACAGCGACGGCAGCCGGTCCGGCGACACGAAGTGCATCTTCTCCAGCAGCAGGAGCAGGGTCTTCTCCTGCCCCCGGCCGGCTTCGGCCTCCATGCAATGCCCCTGGGTCGTGGTGTGCACCCGGCGAATCAACGAGCCGTCGTGCGACACGGACACTCTGCCCTCTTCCGGCACACCCGACCCACGATCGAGCTTTCCTTGCCCAATCCGAGACCAGTAACCGACCCTCTCGTTCCCCAGTGGAGTCAGGCCGAGGCCGGGGTCGGCAGGGCGAACAGACCCGACAGGCGGGTCAGCCTGTCCGGTACCACCCGGTAGTACACCCACGTGCCGCGCCGCTCGCCCTCGATGAGCCCGGTCTGGCGCAGCACCTTCAGGTGGTGGGAGATGGTCGGCGCGGTGAGGTCGAACGCGCCGGTCAGGTCGCACACGCACGCCTCGTCGCCGTCCACCGAGGCGATCATGTTCAGCAGGCGCAGCCGCACCGGGTCGGACAGGGCCTTGAAGACCTTGGCCAGTTCGGCGGCCTCCGCCTCGCTCAATGCCGAATCGCTCAGCGGCGCGCAGCAGGCGGGGGCCGTCACGTCTTCGAGGTCCAGCAACTTAGACATGCATCTAATTTGACATCCATCGATCCAGCGATGCAAACTGGCTCCTGCTTAGACGAGTATCGAAACAAGGGGCTGCCGTGAATGACGAGGCCGGACGACCGGAGAGCTGCTGCGGTGTCAGCGCGTGCTGCACCAGCACCGAGCAGGCCGTAGACCCTGGTGTCACCGTCCAGCAGGCCAAGACCGGCGCCGGCTGCGGCTGCGCGGAGGATGGGGCGCTCGACGGGCTGCCGGTCGTGGTGATCGGTGCCGGGCCGGTCGGGCTGGCCGCCGCCGCTCATCTGGCCGAACGCGATCAGGACTTCCTCGTGCTGGAGGCCGGGGGAGAGGTGGGCGCGGCGATGTCGGAGTGGGGGCATGTGCGGGTGTTCTCGCCATGGCGGTACGACACCGACGCCGCCGCCCGGCGGCTTCTGGAGCCGACCGGATGGCGTCTGCCCGACCCGGAGGCCCTGCCCACGGGTGCCGAACTCGTCCGCGACTACCTGGCGCCGCTCGCTCAGGTTCCCGCGCTGGCCGGTCGGATCCGCACCGGCACCCGCGTGGTGGCCGTGACCCGGCAGGGCGTGGACGTGACCCGCACGGTCGGGCGTGCGGAGCGTCCGCTGCTGGTCCGCGCAGTGGGCCCGGACGGAGCCGTGGACGACATCGCCGCCCGCGCGGTCATCGACGCGTCCGGCACCTGGGGCCGCAGCAACCCGCTGGGCCACTCCGGCCTGCCCGCGCCCGGCGAGGAGCAGGCAGCCGCCCGCATCACGGGCCCGCTGCCGGACGTGCTGGGTCGCGACCGGTCCCGCTTCGCGGGCCGCCGCACGCTGGTGGTGGGGATGGGGCACTCGGCCGCCAACACGCTGTTGGCGCTGGCCGAACTCGCCAAGAACGAGCCCGGCACCCGCATCACCTGGGCGGTGCGCGGCGCATCGGTGGCCCGGCTCTACGGCGGTGGCGACGCCGACGGCCTTCCCGCGCGCGGCGCGCTCGGCACCCGCCTGAAGGCGGCCGTGGACAACGGTGAGATCGACCTGGTCCGCGGCTTCACCATCACCGGCGTCGCCACGACGGGCGATGAAGCCGCAGCCGTCCAGGTCAACGGCCAGACCCCGGACGGCCCGCGCGTCCTGGAGGCCGACATCGTGGTCGCCGCGACGGGGTTCCGGCCCGATCTGGACATGCTGCGCGAGGTGCGGGTCGAACTCGACCCCGCCACCGAGGCGCCGGTCAGGCTCGCCCCGCTGATCGACCCGAACTTCCACAGCTGCGGGACCGTCCCGCCGCACGGCGAACGCGACCTCGCCCACCCCGAACCCGGCTTCTACCTGGCCGGGATGAAGAGCTACGGCCGCGCCCCCACCTTCCTGATGGCCACCGGGTACGAGCAGGTCCGCTCCATCGTCGCCGCGCTCTCCGGCGACCGCGAAGCGGCCGACACCGTCCACCTCGACCTCCCGGAGACCGGCGTGTGCTCCACCAGCCTGGTCACCGACGACCTGCTACCGGGCGCCGTCAACCAGAGCGCCGGCCAGGATGACGGCTGCGGGACGTCGTGCTCCACCGAGGCGACGCCTGCCCCTGCCGCCCAGTCCGGGCCGGGTGGCGGGTCGTGCTGCGGCCCGGCGGCCCCCGAACCGGTCAGCATCGGCATGGGCGCACCCGCCGGACTGGGATTCGCGACCGGGCACGTGCACGGCTACTCCGGCGAGGCCGAACACAGTGGTGCGTGACGGGGCGACGACCTGATGAGCCAAGGCACTCCCGCACCGGGGCCGGCGGCGGACACCTCCGCCGCCGGGCCCGGCACGGTGTCCCGCGTTCCGCTGCTCGCCCTCTGCGTCACCGAGATCACCAGCTGGGGCGTGCTCTACTACGCCTTCCCCGTGCTCGCGCAGGACATCACCCGCGACACCGGCTGGTCCACCGCGGCCATCACCCCATCGCCGCCGGACTCGGCGGATACCCCCGCATGTTCCTGGTGCTGACCGTCGTCGCCGCCCTGGCCGCAGTACTCGCAGCCGGTACCGCAACGGCCCGCACCACAGGACGCCGGCCGTCGGCCGCACCATCGGCAGCACGCATGCCCGCCCCGCGCCTGGCACCGCGCAGGAA
>NZ_JBFARO010000050.1:0-55884 GCF_040677125.1 Actinomadura sp. NPDC049382 | reverse complement strand
AGCAGCCCGAGGATGCCGTGCCCCTGCGGCCAGTGCCCGATCGCCTCGATCTCGTCCTCGCCCACCCCCACGGTGATGAACTGGACGAGCCGCTCCCCTTCCTCGGCGATGACGCCGAGGGCGCCGTACCGCGCGTCCACCAGGGTCGTCGCCGCCTCGGTGATCCGCCGCAGCACCGACTCCAAGTCCAGCTCACTGCCGATCGAGACCACGGCCTCCAGCAGCGCATGCACACGATCACGAGTCGCCCGCGCGGCCTCCAACCGCGTCTGCAACTCCGTCAACAGGTCGTCAAGCTGCAACTGCGGAAGCACGAGCCTGGCCCGATCGTCACCGGCCTGGGATCCGTCGGCCATTACCCCAGTATCTCCGGCAACATCCGTGATGTCAGCCTTCGGCCGAGGGCGCCCGCCGCCCGGTCATGATTCGTCGAGCACCTCCCCGACCGGGCGGCGCACCGTGCCCAGCTCCTCCCCCTCGGTGAAGCCAAGGCGCAGCAGCATCTGCGGGTGGGCGCCGCCGCAGAACCGGGCCCTGATGAACTCCCGCAGCTCGGGCACTTCCAGCGCCTGGGTGTGGAAGGCCGCGGACAGATCACGTTCCATCGCCCTCAGCAGCACGCGCTGCAGCGCCTGCCCCGCCCGGAGCCAATCGGCGGGTGCGTCGCCGCCGGAGACCAGCACCAGCGTCAGTCCGGCCGACGCAGTCTCGCCCTCGTGCGCGTCCTGTGCTCCCCATCCGTGGCCGCGCGCGAAGTCCCGGGCCGGGAAATGCGGCGTGGTCTGCGGAGTCCGCCGCGGGTAGGCGCGTTCCTGGACGCCGTCCGACCGGGCCGTCCGCGGCGAGGGCGCCCACCGGGCGATCTCCGCCGCGTACGCCGCCGACCGCCGCTGGACGTGCTCGGCCGCGTCGGTCAACGCGGCCAGCGCCCCCTTGACGTGCGCGTCGACGGCCTCGACCAGCCGGGCGCCCTCGCGCTCGGCGTCCTGCCGCATCGCCGCCAGGACCCCCGCGGGCACCGGGTCCTGGAGGAACCCGCCCCGGTGGGTGCGGCGACGCCGGATCTGCGCGTGCTCGCGCAGGATCTCCTGCTTGGGGTGCTCCCCCGGCCTCACATCGACGTCCGCCAGCAGGAACGGGCGATCGGGGTCGGGGAGCAACTGCACGTCCGCCGCGTAGCCGAGCGCGCGCAGCGCGCACCTCAGGCTGTACAGCGCGGCGCCGCAGCTGATCAGCATCTCGCGGCCGTCCGGATCGGCGACGTCGAGGCGGCGGTCGATGTCCGCGCTCAGGCTGATCCGGGTCCCGTGCAGGGCGAACCGCCACGGCTGGGTGTTGTGCACCGAGGGAGCCCACACCGCGTCCTCGACGGCCTTGCGGGCATCGGCCGACATCTGCTCGGACGGTCCTGCCGGGTTGCCGTACTGCATGGTCCCTCCCTTCTCAGGTCTCCTGCCTCCCGTTCCTTCCCCGGAAACGGGGTGACCTGCAGGGACGAACGTCCGCCACGGCCGGGACCTTCGCACCGCCGTCCTGAGTCGCGAGGTCCGGCCCCGCGTCTGCCGTCAGGGGATCGGTGAGCCGACGCGGTGCAGTGTCCCCTCGGGGTCGACGTAGGCGAACTCCCGGAGCCCGTAGGGCGTGTCGACCGGCTCGCCGAGGCGGCCGGGGACGCCGGTCCGGGCCCACTGGGCGTGCAGGGCGGCTGCGTCCGAGACGTAGAGGTAGACGGCCGCGCCGGTGCGGGCGGGGTCATGCTCGTCCCACTGGGTGAGGTGGAGCGAGACCGGCCCCCAGTCGACGAAGCCGTAGTGGTGGTCGTCCTCGGATCGCCGCGCCGTGAATCCGAGGGCGCGGTAGCGGTCGAGGGCGGAGGCCAGGTCCCGGACCGGGATCACAGGCGCCACATTCTCGAAGCGGACTTCACTGTCCATGGTCTCTCCGGCGGTTGGTGTGCGGTCTGCGTGGCGAGGCTACGGTCTATGCCCCGTCCTGGGAGCGGGGCGCGTCCGTTTCCGGGTTCCGTGCGGTGATCAGGTGCTGCAGGGTGCGGCGGTGGTCGGCCGCGACGCCGTGGACGCCGTCGAGTTCGTAGAGTTCGGTCAGCGGCGTGACCTCGACGTCGGCGAAGCCGGCGGCGGTGATCCGGTCCTGCCAGGCGGTGATGGTCTCCGCCTCGGCCAGCACCAGGGCGCGGCGGGCCTCGTCGTCGTAGGCGCGGGCCCTGGGGTCGGTGTCGGAGTGGCGCATCCCGCCGGCGTGCCAGGGGGCGTCGACGATGGCGAGGCGGCCTCCGGGGCGGAGCAGGCGGCGCCAGTTGCCCAGCGCGATGTCGACGTCGGGCAGCGTCCAGAGGAGGTAGCGGCTGACGAGGGCGTCGAAGGGGGCGCCCCGCACGTCGGGCTCGACCGCGTCGCCCTGGACGAAGGTGATGTCGAGCCCGCGGCGCCGGGCGTTGTCGCGTGCGAAGTCCAGCATGGCGGGTGCGATGTCGACGCCGGTCACGCGGCGGCCGAGGGCGGCGATGGTCAGTGCGGCGTGACCGGTCCCGGTGCCCACGTCGAGGACGGTCTCGGCGTCGCCGGGCAGCGCGTCCCGCCAGACCCGCGTCCAGGCCGCGCTGTAGTCGGGGTGGGCCAGCCGCTGCTCCTGGAACTGCTGGTAGGCGGGGGCGTGCTGGTCCCAGTACCAGGTGATCCGGTCCTGGATCGGCGAGTGCGGGGACATGGCGTTCACTCTCCCTTGAAGTGGGCGGCGAGGCGCTCCAGGCCGTCGAGGACCAGGGGCGTGGGCGGTTCGGTGAAGTTGAACAGCTGCACCATGACGGCGTCGTTCTCGACGGCGCGCAGGTCCTCGGCGCCGGGGATGTCGAGCAGGGCCTGCTCGATCTCCTGGTCGGTGCCGTCGGTGTGCAGCAGGACGATGGTGTCGGGGTCGCGTCCCAGCAGTTCCTCCATGGAGACTTCGAAGACGCGCTTGTCGACGTCGGCGAACACGTTCCGGGCGCCGAGCGTCTCGAGCTGCGGCGTGGCCATGCTCCGGCTGCCGTAGGCGCCGACGGTGCCCTCGCCCCGGTAGGGCCACAGGACGGCCACCTTGCGGCCCTTCTGGCCGGTCAGGCCCGCTTCGACGGTCTTGATGCGCTTCTGGAGGTCCGCTACCGCCTGCTCGGCCTCGGCCCGCCGGTCGAAGACCGTGCCGTACAGCCGCATCTGGTCGTAGATCGTCTCGTAGCCGGGGTCCTCGATCCCGTCCGGGCAGAAGCTGGGTTCGAGGAGGACGGGGATGCCGGCCGCGGCGAGCGACTCCCGCGTGACGCCCTCCGGCAGGCCGAGCAGCAGGTCGGGCTCCTGCGCGATGATCGCCTCGGTGGAATCCTCAGGTGCCCGTCGGAGCCGAGCCGGTCGGTGAGGGACGGGACCTTGGCGACCGCCGCGAGGGTCTGCTCGGAGTAGTACTCCGGGGGGAACTTCCCGGCCCGCGAGCCCAGCCGGTCCAGGACGCCGAGCGAGGACAGGTACTGCAGCGGGGCACTGTTGACGATCATGGCGCGGGTGGGCGCCCTGTCCACCCTCACGTCCACCCCGCAGTTCTTGACGGTGAGGGGGTAGCTCACGGCCGTGCCGCCCCGGCCGTCCGCCTCCGGGCCGGCCGAGCCGCATCCGGCCAGCGCGGCGGCCAGCAGTCCGGCCCCGGCCCAGGCGAGGAATCGCTTCATCTGGCGCATCGCTCCTTGCGGTGGTCGTCCGGCGTTCTGGTCAACGGGTGGTCGGGGACGGCGCGGCGGCCGCGGCGTCGAGCGGGTGGAAGAGGAACTGGATGCCGCGGGAGGTCTCCAGGCGTTCGACGCCGACGCCGTAGACGCCTTCGAGGAGTTCGGGCGTCAGGACGTCGGCGCACGGGCCGTGCGCGAGGACCCTGCCCCGCTGGAGGACCAGGACGTCGTCGCAGTACCGCGCGGCCAGGTTGAGGTCGTGGAGGACGATGACCGTGGTGATGCCGAGCCCGCGGACCATGGCGAGCAGTTCGTGCTGGAACCGGATGTCAAGGTGGTTGGTCGGCTCGTCGAGCACCAGGTGCGCGGGCTGCTGCGCCAGCGCGCGGGCGATCATCACGCGCTGCTTCTCGCCGCCGGACAGCCGGACGAAGATCCGGTCCGCCAGGTGCCGGGCGCCGACCCTGCGCAGCGCGGCCGCCGCGATCCGGTGGTCGTCGGCGCCGTTGCGGGAGAACGTCGACTGGTGCGGGGCCCGGCCGAGCATGACCATGTCGGCCACGGTCATCGGCAGGTCGCCTCCCGGCTCCTGCAGTACGACGGCGACCCGCCGGGCGAGTTCGCGGTGGGGCACGGAGTCCAGGGGGCGCCCATCGAGCAGCACCTGCCCGCTGCGGGGCGGCACGATCCCGGTGAGCATCCGGACCACGGTGGTCTTGCCGCTGCCGTTGGGACCGAGCAGCCCGAGGACCCGGCCGGATTCGGCCCGCACGTCGATGTCGCGCACCACGGTCGTCGCGCCGTAGGCGTAGCTGAGCCCGCGTCCTTCGATCATGGCTGTCTCACTCGCTTCCGGCGTGCGGGCGGCGGACCAGGATGAGCAGGAACGGCGCCCCGACCAGCGCGGTGATGATGCCGATCGGCAGTTCCTGCGGGCTGAGGACCATGCGGGCGGCCAGGTCGGCCCACAGCAGGAAGGTCGCACCGATCAGTGCGGCGACCGGGACCGCCCTCCGGTGCGTGGCCCCCACGATGCGCCGCGCCAGGTGCGGGATCACCAGCCCGACGAAGCCGATGCTGCCCGACGAGGCCACCAGCACCCCGACCGCCAGCGACACCAGGACCAGCAGCACCAGGCGGAACCGCGCCGGCGCGACGCCCAGGGTGTGCGCGGTCTCGTCCCCGATCGCGAGCGCGTCCAGGCGGCGCCCCCACAGCGTGAGCAGGGCGGTCACGAGGACGACGGCCGCCACGACCACGAACAGCGGCGCCGACCAGTGCGCGAGCGCCAGCGTGCCCAGCAGCCAGAACAGCACCGACCGCGACCCCTCGGCCGAATCGGACGCGAAGATCAGGAAGCTGGTCAGCGCGTAGAGCGCGTAGCCGACGGCCACCCCGGTCATCAGCAGCCGGGTCGAGGTGATCCGCCCGGCGACGCGGGCGATCACGAAGACCAGCAGCGCGGCGGCCAGCGCGCCCAGGAACGCCGCGATCTGCAGCGCGTGCTCGCCCCAGCCCGCGCCGAACCCGAACAGGATCGCGGCGGCGGCTCCCGTCGAGCCGCCGGAGTTGACCCCCAGCAGGTACGGGTCGGCGAGCATGTTGCGCACCATCGCCTGCAGCGCCATGCCGGTGACGGCGAGCCCGGCGCCGACCGCCGCCCCCAGCAGGACGCGCGGCAGCCGGACCCGCCACACGATCGAGTCGTGCGCCGGTCGCCAGGTGACCTCGGCCGGGGCGCCGATCAGGTGGTGGCCGACGACGTCGAGGACGGTCGCCGGCGGCACCACCACCGCGCCCGTCCCGACCGCCGCGACGGCCGTGGCGAGGAAGACCGCCAGGAGCCCGAGCAGGAGCAGCAGGTACCGGCGCCGGCGGGAGGACGCGCCCAGGTCGTCGAGGTCGGGGGCCACGGCCGCGGCGGACGGGGCCACCGGTGACGGAGTCATGCATCCCCTCAGTTATTGCAAGTTATATGCAGTAACTAAGAACATGCAGTAGTGATCTGTCAAGGAAGATCATCGTGTGACGAACCGCTCATCGGAGGCCGACCGGCGCAAAGGGCCCGGCGGACCGGGCGGGCGCCCGGCCGGGGACCGGGCACGCGCGCCGCATGTGTCACGATGTGCGGAGTAGGCGACGGCGGAACGAGGAAGCCGGTGCGAATCCGGCGCGGTCCCGCCACTGTGATCGGCGAGCGGATCCCGAACCATGCCACTGCCCGCGCCTGCGGGTGGGAAGGCCGGGACGAGCGTTGACCCGAGAGCCAGGAGACTCACGCGGTCGCCTCCTCGGAACAACTGGGGCGGATCTCCCCAGGGAGGAGGGGCTGTATGCCCATGGGTTCAGCGTTCCCCGCACGGCTGCGCGAGTCCGCGCCGGTAAGGGCGACGCGGGCGCGCGGTAGGCGGGCCCTGGCTTCGCTGATGGCACTGGTGCTGCTGTCGGCCGGATGCGGCGGCGCGGCGGGCACCGCCGACGGGCAGGCCGGCGCGGCGCCTCCCGGCTTCCCCGTGACGGACGCCAACTGCGGCGTGACCACCACCTATCAGCGGCCGCCGCAGCGGGCGGTCTCGCTCAACCAGCACGCGACCGAGGTGATGCTGGCGCTCGGCCTGGAGAAGTCGATGGTCGGCACCGGCTACCTCGACGACGCGGTCCTGCCGGAGTTCCGGCGGGCCTACGACGGGGTGAAGGTGCTCTCCAAGGAGTACCCCTCCTACGAGACGCTGCTCGCGGCCGAACCCGACCTGGTGTACGGGGGCTGGACGAGCGCCTTCGACGAGAAGGAGGGCCGCGGCCGGGCGGCGTTGCGGAAGGCCGGCATCGCCACCCGCCTGAACATCGAGGAATGCCCCGAGGGGCCGGTGACCATGGCCACCGTCGAGCAGGAGATCCGGACCGTCGCGAAGATCTTCGGCGTCCCGGACCGGGCGGAACGCCGGCTCGCCTCGATGCGCGCCGTCCTGGACGGGGTGAAGCGCAGGCTGGCGGGCGCTGCCCCGGTCAAGGTGGCCGTCTACGACAGCGGCGACAAGACCGTCTTCACCGCGGGCGGCGCCGGGATCGGCAACGAGATGATCCGGCTCGCGGGCGGCGCCAACCTGTTCGCCGACGTGGACAAACCGTACGGGGACGTCTCGTTCGAGCAGTTCGCCGAGCGCGCGCCGGACGTCGTCCTCATCTACGACTACGGCGAGCAGTCCGCCGAGGACAAGAAAACGTTCCTGCTGCGCACTCCCGCGATCAAGGACGTCCCCGCCATCAAGAACCGGCGGTTCGCGGTGCTGCCGCTGTCGTCCACGGTGACGGGGGTGCGCGTCGCGGACGCGGTGGACTCGCTGGCCCGGCAACTGCATCCGGACCGCTTCGCGTGACCGGCCTGGCCGAGGCCCGCGGCTCCGGCGTCCGGACGGCGCCGGCCGCGCCCGGTCCGCGCCGCCGGCTCCCCTACGCGCTGGTGCTGGCGCTGCTGGCGGCGCTGGTGCTGGCGGCGGCGACGGCCGGGATCGCGGCCGGCTCGGTGCGGCTGCCGCCTGGGCAGGTCTGGGGCATCCTGCTGCACCGCCTGCATCCGGCGCTGGCCGACCCGGCCTGGCCGCCCGTCCGCGAGACGATCGTGCTGGACGTCCGGCTCCCCCGCGTGCTGCTGTGCGGGGTGGTCGGCGCGGGCCTGTCGGTGTGCGGGACGGCGCTGCAGGCGCTGGTGCGCAACCCCCTCGCCGACCCGATGCTGCTCGGGGTGTCGTCCGGCGCGACGGTCGGGGCGGTCCTGGTCGTGGTGCTGCACGTGGCCTGGTTCGGCATGTTCTCGCTGCCGCTGGCCGCGTTCGGCGGCGCGCTGCTCGCGCTGCTCCTGGTGTACTCCCTGGCCCGCTCCGGCGGCCGGATGACGACCGTGCGGCTGGTGCTGGCCGGCGTCGCGACGGCGGAGGTGCTGTCGGCGGTGGCCAGCTACCTGATCATCACGTCCGACGACCCGCGCGGGGCCGAGGCGGCGCTGCGCTGGACGCTCGGCGGACTGGCCGGCACCACCTGGACCGTCCTGTGGATCCCGGCGGCCGCGGTGCTCGCCGGGACGGCGGTGCTGCTCGGGCTGTCCCGGCCGCTCAACCTGCTGCTGGCCGGGGAGGAGGCCGCCGCGTCCCTCGGCCTGGACGTGCACCGCTTCCGCGCGGCCGCGTTCGTGCTGGTCGCCCTGATGATCGGCACGGTCGTCGCGGTCAGCGGCTCGATCGGCTTCGTCGGCCTGATCATGCCGCACGCCGTCCGGCTGCTGGTCGGCGCCGACCACCGCCGCGCGCTGCCCGCCGCGGCGCTGCTCGGCGCGGCCTTCCTCATCGCCGCCGACCTGGCCGCGCGGACCCTGATCAGTCCCGAGGAGATCCCGGTCGGGATCCTCACCGCCCTGGTCGGCGGGCCGTTCTTCCTGTACCTGATGCGCCGGAGGGCGGCCCGATGACCCCGGCGAGCGCCGCGCCCGGAAGCCTGCGCGCCGAGGAGGTCTCGGTCGTCATCGGCGGGCGCCCCCTGGTCGACCGGGTCTCCCTGACCGCGGCCCCGGGCGAGGTCGTGGGACTGGTCGGCCCCAACGGCGCCGGGAAATCGACGCTGCTGCGCACCTTCTACCGCGCGCGGCGTCCCACCTCCGGGCGGGTCCTGCTGGACGGCGACGACATCTGGCGGATGCCCGGCAAGCACCTGGCCAGGCGGCTGGCGGCCGTCCTCCAGGAGACTCCCGGCGACTTCGAGCTGACCGTCCGCGACGTCGTCGCGATGGGACGCACCCCGCACAAGCGCGCGTTCCAGGGCGACGACGCCGCGGACCGCGCCGTCATCACCGAAGCGCTGGCCGAGTTGGAGGCCGCGCACCTCGCCGACGCGCCGTTCGACCGCCTGTCGGGCGGTGAGAAGCAGCGCGTCCTGATCGCCCGCGCGCTCGCCCAGCGGACCGGGACGCTCGTGCTGGACGAGCCCACCAACCACCTCGACCTCCGGCACCAGATCGACGCGCTGCGCCTCGTCCGCCGCCTCGGCGCCACCGCCGTCATCGCGCTGCACGACCTCAACCTCGCCGCCGCGCACTGCGACCGCCTCTGCGTCCTGCACGCCGGACGCCTGGTCGCGTCCGGGACGCCCGCCGAGGTGCTGACCCCCGGCCTGCTCGCCGAGGTCTACCGCGTCGACGCCGACGTCCGCCCCCACCCCCGCACCGGCCTCACCCAGGTCACCGCCCTCCCCGAGCAAGGCGCCCGGCCGCGTGGCACGACGTCCACTCCGGTAGGCCCGCCGCAGAACATCATGTGACCAGCAGTGATCAAGTCGGAAAGGCTTAATGGCGACTTTCCGGCGTAGTTGATCTAGTCATGGATGGGCGAGGGTGTTACATTGCTAAAACGTTCCCACAGAAGGGACGGCCACGGAAATACGATGACTCAATCGCCACTCGGCGGGTTACTCAATCGACCGCCCCGGCAATTGAGCAACGCCGCCGCCGTCCCCATCCGCCGGCGAAAGGAAGAGCGATGAAGAAGACGACCGCTTCCGTGCTGGTCGCGGGGCTGACCGCGGCCGCCGGCCTCGTGGCCACCTCCCCCGCCCACGCCGACCCGACGTTCCCGTGCGGAGTCTCCTACGCCAGGCAGGGCGACGGCACACTGTCGCTGCACTACCACAACTGCACGAGCGGGACGCAGAAGCGCAAGCCCTTCAGCGCTCTCTACGGCAGTCTGGGGAGCTGCAAGACCGTCTATGCCGGCAAGACCGTCGGCTGGATCATCCCGACCGACGACCACCCCGAGACCTGGTCGGTCATCGCCTGCTGAACGGGCGTTCTTTCCGGCGCGGACAGCCCCGGAGTAAAGCACACGCCGTCGCCATAACTGCGGCTTTTCAGCTCCCTGCGTGAGAATTGCCGCACGCGAGCCGAACAAAGAAAAGAGAGTCGACGCGGCTTTTGCAGCGCCTTTCGCAGCCTGCACGAGCCGAGTTCTGACTCTGCCGGTTCGAGCAAAGCCGCCTCCGACCGCCCAGGGACCGGTCGGAGGCCGGCCGCCGACTCAACAACTCACTTCGCCTCGGCTAGGTGTGAGACCCGGGGCCGAGCAGAGCCTTGATGTCACCGTAGAAGGCCGGGCCCGGAGCGACCTGGAAGGGGCGCAGGTCGAACAGGACGCTCTTGGGCCCGTGGCGGTGCAGGAAGAGGTGGACGGGCGTGCGCCCGGGGTGGGCCGTGAGGGCCTGCTTGAGCTCCTGGACGAGCCGGGGGTTCAGGCGGTCCTCATGGACGTGGATGACGACGGGCGGTTCGGTGGCCGCCTGGGAGAGGTCGAGGGTGACGATGTCCTCCCCGTAGACGCTGAGCACCTCGTCGCGGACGTTCGTCCGGCCGCGCACGGAGATCACCCGGTCCTCGGCAAGGGTCTGCCCGTACAGCGTGTAGGTCTTGGGGAAGATGAGGCATTCCACGGCGGCGTCGTGGTCTTCGAGGGTGACGATCGCCCACGGGTTGCCCTGCTTGGTGACCTTGCGCTGCAGGCCGGAGATGATCCCCGCCACCCGCACGGACGCGTCGGCGCGGGCTGAGGCCAGCAGGTCGGCGATCGTGGTGTCGCGGTTGGCCTCAAGGATCGGTTCGGCGCCGTCCAGGGGGTGGGACGACACGTACAGCCCGAGCATCTCGCGTTCGAAGGCCAGCAGGGTGCCGCTGTCCCATTCCTCCTCGGGGACCTCGACCGCGAGGGTCCCGGCGGCCTCCGTGGACGCGCCGAAGAGCGAGTCCTGGCCGCGGGCGGCGTTGCGTTTCAGGTCGATGACCGCGTCGACGGCCTGCTCGTGGACCATGAGCAGGCCCTTGCGGCGGTGGCCGAGGCCGTCGAAGGCGCCCGCCTTGGCCAGCGACTCGATGACCCGCTTGTTGCAGACGCTCTGCGGGACCCTGGCCAGGAAGTCGTTGAAGCCGCCGTAGGCACCGCCTTCCCGGCGGGTGCCGACGATGGCGTCCACGACGCCCGCGCCGACGTTGCGGATCGCGCCCAGGCCGAAGCGGATGTCGTGCCCGACGGCGGTGAAGTCCAGTTCGCTCTGGTTGACGTCGGGCGGCAGCACCTTGATCCCCAGGCGGCGGCAGTCGGCCAGGTACACCGCCATCTTGTCCTTGTCGTCGCCGACCGAGGTGAGGAGCGCGGCGAGGTATTCGGCGGGATGGTTGGCCTTGAGGTAGGCCGTCCAGTACGACACGACGCCGTATCCGGCGGTGTGGGACTTGTTGAAGCCGTATCCGGAGAAGGGGACCAGCACGTCCCAGACGGCCCTGACCGCCTCGTCGGAGAAGCCGCGGTCCCGCATGCCGGCGGAGAACCTGCCCCATTCGGCGTCCAGGACCTCCTTCTTCTTCTTGCCCATCGCGCGGCGCAGCATGTCGGCGGCGCCGAGGGAGTACCCGGCGAGCTGCTGGGCGATCGCCATGACCTGCTCCTGGAAGACCACCAGGTGGTAGGTGTCGCCCAGGATGGGCTCCAGCGCGTCCTCGAGCTCGGGGTGGATCGGCTCGACCTTCTGCCTGCCGGTCTTGCGCAGCGCGTAGTTGGTGTGGGCGTTCATCTCCATCGGCCCCGGCCGGTACAGGGCGGAGACCGCCGCGATGTCGGTGAACTCGGTGGGGCGCATCAGCCGCAGCAGGGTGCGCATCCCGCCGCCGTCGAGCTGGAAGACGCCGAGGGTGTCGCCGCGGGCGAGCAGTTCGTAGGTCCGGGCGTCGTCGAGCGGGACCGTGAGGATGTCGATGTCGATCCCCTTGTTGGCCTTCACCCCGGCGATCGCGTCGTTGATGACGGTGAGGTTGCGCAGCCCGAGGAAGTCCATCTTCAGCAGGCCCATCTCCTCGGCCTGGGTGAAGGGGAACCCGGTGATGACCGGGCCGTCCTGCTTGGGTTTGACCAGGGGCAGGACGTCGATCAGCGGCTCGGACGACAGGATCACTCCGGCGGCGTGGACGCCGGTGCCGCGGGTCAGGCCCTCCACGCCCATCGCGGTGTCGATGACCCGGCGGACGTCAGGGTCCTCGGTGTACATCTTCCGCAGTTCGGTGGCCTCGCCGTGGCGGGGATGGGCGGGGTCGTGGATGGCCGACAGCGGGATCTCCTTGCCGCCGGCGGCGGCCGGGAACGCCTTGGTGATCCGGTCGCCGAGGGCGTAGGGGTAGCCCAGCACCCGGCCGGCGTCCTTCACCGCGGCCTTCGCCTTGATGGTGCCGAACGTGACGATCTGGCACACCCGGTCGCCGCCGTACTTCGCGGTGACGTAGTCGATCATCTCGTCGCGGCGGCGGTCGTCGAGGTCGAGGTCGACGTCGGGCATCGTGACGCGCTCGGGGTTGAGGAACCGCTCGAAGATCAGCCCGTGCTCGATCGGGTCCAGCTCGGTGATGCCCGTGCAGTACGCCACCATCGACCCGGTCGCCGACCCGCGGCCCGGGCCGAGGCCGATCCCCTCGGCGCGGGCGTGCCGGCAGATGTCGGCGACCACCAGGAAGTACCCCGGGAACCCCATCCCGTCGATCACCGACAGCTCGTAGTCGATGCGGTCGAGGACGTCCCGCGGCGGGTCGCCGCCGTAGCGGCGCCGCGCGCCGGCCAGGGCCTCCTTGCGCAGCCACGACGATTCGCTCTCCCCGTCGGGGACGGGGAACTGGGGCATCAGGTCGCGGTGGGCGAAGACCTCGCCGTAGTCGCCCACGCGCTCGGCGATCAGCAGCGTGTTGTCGCACGCGCCGGGGACCTCGCCGTCCCACAGCTCCCGCATCTGCGCGGCGCTCTTGACGAAGTAGCCCGACCCGGAGAACCGGAACCGGTTCTGGTCGGCGAGCTGCTTCCCCGTGCCGATGCACAGCAGCGCGTCGTGCGCCGCCGCCTGGTCCTCGGTCACGTAGTGCGAGTCGTTGGTGGCCAGGGGCGGCAGCTTCAGCTGCTCGCCCAGCCTCAGCAGGTCGTCGCGGACGCGCCGCTCGATGGCCAGGCCGTGGTCCATCAGCTCCAGGAAGTAGTTGTCCCTGCCGAAGATGTCGCGGTAGCGCGCGGCCGCCTCGACGGCCCGGTCGTACTGGCCGAGGCGGAGCCGGGTCTGCACCGCGCCGGACGGGCAGCCGGTCGTGGCGATGATGCCCGCGCCGTGCTCGGCGAGCAGTTCGTCGTCCATCCGCGGGTACTTCTGGACGTGCCCTTCCAGCCACGCCCGCGACTGGAGCCGGAACAGGTTCCGCAGCCCGCCGGCGTCCGCCGCCCACATCGTCATGTGCGTGTACAGGCCGCGGCCGGACACGTCGCCGCCCTCGCCGGTCTCGTCGTCGGACCGGCGCAGCGCGAGGTCGTCGCTCCAGTACACCGCCTGCCTGTGGAACCGCGACGCCGGCGCGACGTACGCCTCGGTCCCGATGATCGGCTTGACGCCGGCGGCGGCCGCCGCGTGGAAGAACTCGTAGGCGCCGTGCACGTTGCCGTGGTCGCTCATCGCCACCGCGGGCATCCGCCGCCGCGCGACCTCGTCCATCAGCGGGCCGATCTTGGCGGCGCCGTCCAGCATGCTGTACTCGGTGTGCACGTGGAGATGCACGAACGACCGCACGGCGACCACGCCCTTCGGTTGTAGGTTCGGCCGGGAACCCGAGCATTCGACCGGAGAGCGAGCAGCAGTGTCCAACAATCAACACGCCGCATCGGCACAACCATCAGTTGTGCGCGCAGGTGCGGTGGACCTGGACCTGGCCGCGGTGCGGGCCTTCGTCGCGGTCACCGAGGACCGGTACTTCAGCGAGGCCGCGGTCAGGCTCGGCATCAGCCAGCAGGCCGTCTCCAAGCGCATCGCCGCCCTCGAGGCCGCCCTCGGCGCGCGGCTGTTCGCCCGCTCCCACACCGGCGCCGACCTCACCGACGACGGCCGGATCCTCCTCCCCCACGCGCGGGCCCTGGTCGGCACCGCCGACCAGGCGGTGGCGGCGCTGCGCGGCCGGCGCCGCGCGCTCCGCGTCGACGTGCTGGACACCCGGACGGCCGCCATCGACCTCGTCCGCGCGTTCTACGACGCCCGTGCCGACGTCGACATCGAGATCATCACCTCGAACGGGCTCCGGTCCGCGCGCGGCGCGCTCACCCGCGGATCGGTGGACGCGGCCTTCTGCCGGGTCACCGGCACCCTGGAGGCCGGACTGGCGTGCCTGCCGGCCTACCTGGAGCCGGCGCAGCTCCTGGTCGGCCGCGACCACCCGCTGGCCGGGCTGCGGCAGGTGGAGACGGCCCGGCTCGCCGGCACCACCGTGTGGATGCCCGGCAACGCAGAAGGGAGCGAGTGGGCCGAGTACCACCGCTTTCTCGGCGCCGCGTTCGACATCCGGATCGACACCACCGGGCCCGACTTCGGCTACGAGCACTTCGTCGGAGAGGTCGCCGCCGGAGCCCTCGCGAGCATCGTCGGCGAGCGGTCGCGGCTCCAGTGGCATCCGGACACCGTCAGGATCCCGCTGGTCGATCCCATCCCGGTCTACCCCTGGTCGCTGCTCTACCCCCGCGACGGCCGGCACCCGGCGCTGGACCTGCTCACCCGCCATGTCCGCGCCGAGTTCGAGCCCTTCGACCCGGACCGCCAATGGCTCCCCGCCCCCGACCAGCACCTCTTCGCGACCCGGCCGAGCGCCTGACCCTGCGGGGTCAATCGCGTGACTGTACAGGCCCCGGGGGCCGTGTCACGATGACCGGGAGTCCGGGGACGCCGCCAGGGCGCCTCGAGATGGTGAACGGAGTCGTCATGACGCGTCTTTGGCCTGCCCTCGAACCGGCGGAGCCCGACGGGACCGGCACCTCGCAGTACTCGGGGACGCCCACCGGCCGGGTGACGGTACGGGACCTCGCCGCCGCCAAGCGGCGGGGCGAGAAGTGGTCCATGCTCACCGCCTACGACGCCATGACCGCGTCGGCCTTCGACCAGGCGGGGATCCCCGTCCTCCTGGTCGGCGACACGATGGGCGACAACCATCTGGGATACGACTCGACCGTCCCGGTCACCCTGGAGGAGGTCCTCTTCCTCGCGGCGGCCGTCGTGCGCGGTACCCGGCGCGCGCTGGTCATCGGCGACCTGCCGTTCGGCAGCTACCAGCGCGACGCCGCCCAGGCCCTGCGCAGCGCGACGCGCCTCGTCAAGGAGGCCGGGGTCGGCGCGGTCAAGCTGGAGGGCGGGGAGCGCAGCGCGGCGCAGATCGCGCTGATGGTGGGCGCGGGCATTCCCGTCATGGGGCACGTGGGGCTGACGCCCCAGTCGGTGAACACGCTCGGCCACCGGGTCCAGGGACGCGGCGAGACCGCGGCGCGGCAACTGCTCCGGGACGCCAGGGCGGTGCAGGACGCCGGCGCGTTCGCGGTCGTCCTGGAGGCGGTACCGGGGACGCTGGCCGCCGAGGTCACCTCGGCTCTGGGCATCCCGACGGTCGGCATCGGCGCGGGTCCGGACTGCGACGCCCAGGTGCTGGTGTGGACCGACGCCGCCGGGATGACCGAGGGACGCGCGCCGCGCTTCGTGAAGCGGTACGCCGACGTCCGCCGGAGCCTCGGCGACGTCGCGCGGGCCTACGCCGATGACGTGGCCACCGGCGCCTTCCCCGCCCCGGAGCACACTTACAGGTAACGCGCCTAACCCGGCAGGTAACGCGCCTAACCCGGCGCACTGCCGGGGCGCTTGCAGACCTCGCCCGCCTTCATGACGAAGTCGACCTGCCCGGTGGCCTGGATGTCGGTGAACGGGTCGCCGGGCATGGCGACGATGTCGGCGATCTTGCCCTCGGCGAGGACGCCGAGGTCGTCGAGTCCGAGGAGGTCGGCGGCGACGCTGGTGGCGGCCTTCAGCGCGCGGGCGGGCGGGATGCCGTTGGACACCATCATCGGGAACTCCCGCCAGTTGTCGCCGTGCGGGAACATGCCGGCGTCGGTCCCGAAGGCGATCCGGATCTCGCTCGCGGCGAGGTTCTCGGCGCTGTCGAGCAGCGCCTGCTGGTACTTCTGGAACTTGCGGGGCTTGAAGGCGGGCGCGCCCCTCCAGTGCCCCTCGTTGAAGGCGTTCCGCGCGTCGGTGATGATCGTGTACTGGGTCGGGACCACGAAGACGCCGGCGTCCTCGATCATCTTCAGCGTCTCCGCCGAGGCCAGGTTGGCGTGCTCGATGCTGCGGACGCCCGCCCGCACCGCCCGCCGCGCGCCCTCGTCGCCGTAGCAGTGCGGCGTGGCCGGGACGCCGAGGTCGGCCGCCGCCGCGACCAGGGCGGTCATCTCCTCCTCGGAGTAGGTCGTCCGCCCCGGATCGTCCCCGGGGCTGGAGAACCCGCCGGTCGCGGCGAACTTGACCCAGTCGGCGCCCGCGCGGACCTCCTGCCGCACGCGGGTGCGGATCTCGTCGCAGCCGTCCGCCGACGCCAGCTCCAACGGCGGCGGGGTTCCCTGGAACTGGCCGGCCAGCACCGTGCTGAAGTCGCCGTGCCCGCCGCGTGCCGAGATCAGGTGCGGGGCCACCCGCATGCGCGGCCCGGTGATCCAGCCCGCTTCGACCGCGTCGCGCAGGTCGACGATGCCGTAGCCGACATCGGCGCACATCAGATCCCGGACGGTGGTGAACCCGTTCATCAGCAGGGTCCGCAGGACCGAGAGCGACCGCAGCGCCATCGCCGTGGGCGACCCGGTGAACACGGACATGATGTCGGGCGTGATGGTGACGTGGGTGTGGCAGTCCATGAAGCCCGGCGTCAGGGTGTGCCCGCCCAGATCGACCACCTCGGCGCCCGGCGGCGCCTCGATGCCCGCCGCGATCTGCCGGATCCGGTCGTCCTGCACCAGCACGTCCTGCGGGCCCGCCGGCTCGTCGGCGAGGCCGTCCCACACCTTCGCGCCGCTGAGCAGGGTCGACGGCATTCGATACCTCCCACCACGCTTGCGTGGTGCCTGCCCGGAGCCATCGCCGCAACGCTCCGGCACCGGCAAACAACGCTCAAAATCGCATGCGGCGGGCGGCGTCGCTCCATGCACGGGCGCGGCGGCCCGGCGCTGCCGGTCGTGGCCGGGCCGGCCTGCTCGCCGGGCTCTCGGAGGCCGGCGGGTTCCCGCCCGGCCGGGTCGGCGGGCGGGAACCCATCGGTCGTCGCGCGGTCAGGAGGTCGGGCGGGTCATGCCCGCGAGGATCCTCCGCACGGCCCCTTCCAAATGGTCGCGCAGGGCCGCGGTGGCGCGGTCGGGGTCCCCCGCGATGCACGCGTCGAGGATCGCGCGGTGCTCCGCGTGGCTGAGACGGCGCCGCTCCGCATCCGGTTTGGAGGCGAATCGGTACCGTTCGTTGTTCTGCCACACCGGCTCGATGGCCCTGGGAAGCCAGCGCGAACCGGACGCGTGGTAAATGGTGAAGTGGAATTCGGTGTGCGCGCGCCGTGCGCCCTCCACGTCGCCATTGGCCAGCAGCGACTCGTGCTCTTCGAGCGCGCGCTCCGCGCGGGCGGCCGCCTCCGCGTCGAAATGCAGGGCCGCCCGTCCCACCGCGAGGGACTCCAGCTCGACGCGGACCTCGTAGGTGTCGCGGAGGTCGGCCTCGCTGAGCTCGCGGACCTTGGCCCCCTTGTGGGGGATGATCTCCACCAGGCCCAGCGCCTCCAGCCGGCGCATCGCGTCGCGCACCGGCATCGGGCTCATGTCGAGCTGCCCGGCGAGATCGGTGAGCCGCAGCGGCGACCCGGCCGGCAGTTCGCCGGCCAGGATCATCCGGTGGAGTTCGGCGGCGGCCGTGTCGGCGAGGGTGCGCCGCGAGCCGGGATTGTCCGGGGAGAGTTCGAATATGCCGCGTCCGCTCGTGCTCACTGGTTCGCCTCTGCCCAGGGGAGAAGGACCTTCTCCAGCGCGACGAGCCCGTAGAAGAGGACGATGCTGATGATGCCGAGCAGCACCATCGCGGCGAAGGCCAGCGGGGTGTCCGCGCTCGAGCCGGATTGCACGATGACGAAGCCGAGCCCGGAGTCGGCGCCGACGAATTCGGCGATGACCGCCCCGATGACCGCCAGCGAGATCGCCGTCTTGAGACCGACCATCACCTGCGGCAGCGCGTAGGGGAACCGGACCTTGAAGAATGCCTGCATGTGACCTGCATCGTATGAGCGGACCAGCTCGGTCAGCTCGGATGGGGTGGATTTCAGCCCGACGGCGGTGGAGATCACGACGGGGAAAAAGCATAGCAGGAAGACCATGACGACCTTCGGGAGCTGCCCGAAACCCATCCAGACCACCAGGATCGGGGCGATCGCGATTTTCGGCACCGCGTTCACCGCCAGCAGCAAGGGGTAGATCATCTTCTCCAGCAGCCGCGAGCCGGCGATCAGCATCGCGATGGGGATGCCGACGACGACCGCGACCGCGAAGCCCTCGACCGTCTCCAGCAGGGTCACCCAGGTCTGCTCCAGCAGGTACCCGGACTGGGCCGTGAAGGAGTCGAACACGTCCTTCGGCGAGGGCACCAGCAGCTTCTCGATCGAGAAGACGATCGTCGCCAGCCACCAGAGGGCGACCACGGCGACCAGCCCCAGGACGGGCAGGCCCCAGTCGGCCGCGCGCCCGTTGAGCCGGAGGGCGGGACGGGTCCGGCGGACGTGGCGCCGGCCGGTGGACGCGGCGGTCATGAGGCCCCCTCGGCGGCGGCGGGCGTCGGCATCAGCAGCTCGTGCAGTTCCGCGCTGACCTCGGCGACCCGGTCCGCGTGCGCGTTGCGCCCGAGCGTGCGCGGCCGCGGGATGTCCACGTCGACGATCTTGCGGAGCCGTCCGGGCCGGGGGCTGAGCACCACGACCCGGTCGGCGAGCAGCACGGCCTCCTCGATGGAGTGGGTGACGAAGATGATGGTCGTCTCCTGCTCCATCTTGATGCGCTGCAGTTCGATGGACAGCTCTTCGCGGGTCAGCGCGTCGAGCGCGGAGAACGGCTCGTCCATGAGCAGGACCTTCGGGTTCTGGATCAGCGAGCGGCACAGCGAGACGCGCTGCTGCATGCCGCCCGACAGTTCGTGCGGCAGCCGCTTCTCGAAGCCGGCGAGCCCGGCCAGGTGCAGCAGTTCGTGCGCGCGCTCGCGCATGGCCCGCTTGTCCAGGCGCAGGATCTCCACCGGCAGCATGATGTTGTCGAGGACGCTGCGCCACGGCAGCAGCGCCGAGCGCTGGAACATGAAGCTGACGTCCTGCCTGGGCCCGGTCACCGGTTCGCCCGCGACCGTCACGGTCCCGGACGTCGGGCGCAGCAGCCCGGCGATCAGCCGCAGCATGGTCGACTTGCCGCAGCCGGAGCGGCCGACCAGGGTCACGAACTCGTTGCGGCGGACCTCGAGATTGATGTCGTCCAGCGCGTGGACCTCGCCTTTGCGTCCGGCGAAGACCTGCGAGACGTGCTTGAGCTCGATCACGTCCCCTCCTCAGCCCTGTGCCGCCGCGCCGAAGTCGACGACCTGGTCGGTGGCCGGCTTCGCGGAGATCGCGCCGGCCTCGCCGAGCAGCCGGATGTTCTCCTCGACCCGGGCCTTGTCGACCGCGCCGACCGTGGCCCCCTGCGGCGCCACGTAGGGCGCCATCGCGCGGACCTCCGCGGCGGCGACGGCCGCGTCCTGGGTCGGCTGGCGCTTCTTGAGGATCTCGCCGGTCTCCTCCGGGTGGGCGATGGAGTACTGCAGGCCCTTGAACAGCGCGGCGGAGAACTTCTTCACCAGCTCGGGCTTCTCCTTGGCGACCTTGCTGGACGCCAGCAGCGCGTTGCCGTACAGGTCGGGCAGGACGTCGCCGTACGGCAGGATGACGGCCTTCTTGCCCTGCGCCGCCTTCTCGACGAGCGGCCGGCCCACGACGAACTGCCCGATCGCGTCGACCTTGCCGGTCGCGAGCAGCTGCGGCAGGGCGGGCGGTGCGGACGGGACGAACTTGACCTTGCCCGCGTCGATCCCGGCCGCCTTGGCGTAGACCGGGAACGTCACCTGGTTGGTGGACCCCGGCTGGTCGCCGATGGTCTTGCCCTCCAGGTCTTTCGGCGTCGCGATGCCGCCGCCCTCGAGCGCGACGACCGCGGCCAGCGACTTCTGGTGCACCATGCCGACCGCGGTCACCGGCAGCTTCTGCTTGGCGATGGTGATCAGCGCGGTGGTGAAGTCGCCGGCGCCGAAGTCGGCGCGGCCGCCGGCCAGCAGCTTCATGACGTCGACCGTGCCGCTCCCCGGCTTGATGTCGACGTCGAGCCCCGCCTCCTTGAAGTACCCCTTCTCCTCCGCGACGTAGGCGAAGGCGTCACGGCCGAAGGTGTTGAACGACGTCAGGTAGTGGACGGTGTCGGTGGAGCCGCCGGACTCGCCGTCGCCTCCACCGCCGCACGCGGCGGCCATGAGCACGACGCCGCCGACCGCGACGCTCCTGGCGAACCAGGTGACCTTCATTGCTACTCCTTATCCGTGCTCTCCGGCGCGGCCGAGCCGATGACGCCGACGAGCACATTGCGCACTCATGACTGCGGTTAGATCTCCGCCGCCGTGTGTCCGGGCTTTCCTAGAAGGGACCTGGCGTTGTCCTCACCGACCTGCCGGACGAAGCCGGCGTCGCGGTGCGACAGCAGCGCGACGGGGTCGTCGCTGCCCATGGGGAAGGGCCAGTCGCTCCCGAGGACCACGCGGTCCGCGCCGAACACGCGCACCGCGAGATCGACGACGTCGGGATCGTGCGTCAGGCAATCCGCATAGAAGTTGCCGCGGAGCACCTCGCGCAGCGGCCGGGCGAGCGCGGGCACGCCCGGCCGGTCGGTGTCCGCGCCCCGCTGCCAGCGTCCGAGGACCGCGGGCACGCAGCCGCCGCCGTGCACCAGGAGGAACCGCAGCCCCGGGTGCCGGTCGACGACCTCGCCGAAGAGCAGCTGCGCGACCGCGAGGGCGGTCTCGGACGGGTTGCCCAGCAGGTTGGCGAGGTAGAACTCGCCCAGCCGGTCGTCGGGGCTGTGCCCCGGGTGCAGCATGACCGGCCGGCCGTCGTCCGACAGGCGCCGCCACAGCGGCTCCAGCGACGGGTCGGCCAGGCTGACCGACCGCCCGCCGGCCGAGGCGGCGAACCCGGCCCAGCCGTCCTCGGCCAGGAGGCGGCCGAGTTCCGCCACCGCGACCCGGGGGTGCTCCAGCGGGAGGTAGGCCATCGGCAGCAGGGCCGGCCGCCCCGCCACGGCCCGCCGCATGCCGCCGTTCAGCGCCCGCACCCAGCGCGCGGCCTCGTCGCCGGGCAGGTGCTGGCGGAAGAACGGCGGCGGCGCGGAGACCACCGCGGCGTCCAGGGACCGCTCACCGAGCCACGCCTCCAGGGCGTCCGGCCGGTCGAGCCGCGGCGGGCCGCCGTGCGAGCCGTCCACCGCGAGGCGTCCGCCGTCGAGCGAGACGCCGGGCAGCCCGGCGATCTCGGATTCGCTCAGCACGGGCGCGAGGTGGGTGTGCAGATCGATGCCGCCCATCGGTGAGGCCGGCCTCCTTCGGAGTGGTCGTCGGACTGGGTGGTGCCGGGACGGTCAGGACGTGAGGGACGCGCGGGCCACGCGGTTGCGCAGCTCCCCGAGCCCCTCGACGCGGGTGACCAGCTCGTCGCCCTCGGCGAGGAAGATCTGCGGCTCGCGCGCGTTGCCGATGCCGCTGGGCGTGCCGGTCAGCACGACGTCCCCGGCGCGCAGCGTCATCCCCCAGCTGAGCTCGGCGATGATGCGGGCGAAGGAGAACGCGGTCTGCGCCGTGCTCGCCTGCTGCAGCCGCCTGCCGTTCAGGTCGAAGGTGATCGCCAGGTCATGCGGGTCGGGGACCTCGTCGGCGGTGGTGAGCCACGGCCCGAGCGGCATCGTGCGGTCGATGCTCTTGCCCTTCAGCCACTGGCCGCCGTGCGCCCGCTGCAGGTCGCGCTGCGAGACGTCGTTGGCGACGAGGTAGCCCGCCACGTGGTCGAGCGCCCGCTCCTCCGGGATCGACCTGCCGTCGCGGCCGATGACCAGCGCCACCTCCGCCTCGTAGTCCCACTTCCGGGACAGGTCCGGGTCCCACGCGATGGCGTCGCGCGGGCCGATCACCGTGTCGGGCCCCTTGGTGAAGAAGGTCGGGTGGGACGGGCGTTCCTTGGGGTCCTGCCCCTCCCGCTTCCCCGTGGACTCCTCGAAGTGGTCCCAGTAGTTCCACCCGGTGCACAGGACGTCGCGGTTGAACCGGCGCAGCGGCGCGAGCAGGTCCAGGCCGTCCAGCGGCGTCCGCGGCGCGACCTGCGCCGCGGCGGAGACGGCCTCGCGGGCCTCGGCGCCACCGCGCACGACGTCGTCGGGGGTGGGCGCCGTGGCGGGCAGCACCGCGGCGTGGTCGCCCTCCACGACGGCGGTGCGGATCCCGCCCTCGAAGCGGATCGCGGCCAGCCGCATGTCAGCCGTCCCCGTCCGCGACCACGGCGATCGCGTTGATCTCGATGAGGTAGTCCTTGTTGACGAACTTCGCCACCTCGACCAGCGTCGACGCGGGCGACACCCCGGTGAAGTACTGCCGGCGGACCTCGTGGATCGCGGCGAAGTCCTCCATGTTGCGGACGTAGACGTCGACCCGGGCGATGTCGTCGAGGGTGCCTCCGGCGGCCTCGACCGCGGCCTTGAGGTTCTGGCACACCTGGTGCGTCTGGGCGGAGACGTCGCCCACGCCGGTGACGCCGCCGTCCTTGTTGCGGGCGGTCATCCCGGAGATGAAGACCAGGCGGCCGCGGGCCTCGGCCATGGTCGCCTGCGCGAAGTGGCCGTTGGGCGGAGCCAGCTCGGCGGTCCTGATCTCTTGCTTGGGCATGGGCCCTCCTCTGGTGTCGGGTGAGCGGCGGGGCGGTGCCGGCCGCCGGGGGGTCGGATCAGCCTCGGACGTCAGCGGGCGTCGGCCGCGCTGTCGTACCAGTCGGGCTGGGTCGGGTAGTGGGGGCCGTCGTAGACCTCGAGCAGGACGGTGTCCTCTTCGGCGAGCGTGGGCCCGTGCAGGCTGCCCTTGGGGTTCCAGTAGAAGGACCCGGACGTGAGGGTCAGCCCGGTCGGCACGTAGGTGTAGCGGCCTTGCAGGCAGAACATGAACTGGTTCGAGGCGTGCGAGTGCCGGGACGGGATGCCCGCGCCCTTCTTGAAGCGGACCAGGGCGATCGACGCCCCCGTCTCGTCGTCGCGCCACAGCATCTTCTGCGACAGGCCGGCGAGGGTCTTGTCGATCCAGTCGAGGTCGCCGGTGTTGAGGAGGATCTCCCTGAACCGGCCCATGGCCTCGCCTTCGGGACCCGTCACGTCCTGCTCGCGCGAGCGGTCCGGTGCCTCACCGCTGTAGGCGGCGGGCTCGGAGAGGTTGTTCTCCCACTCCTCCTCGGGGACGCCCGGAGGGCACGGCTGCTTAGACAAGGTTCTCTCCCAGGCACTTGAGTTCGACGAGACGGCAGCGGTAGCGGCTCTCGCCCCGGTTGGTGAGCATGTGGATCTCGCCGGGCTCGCGGTAGACGACGCCGCCGACCGGCTCGTGCACCAGGCGCGGGTCGCCGCCCTTGATCGAGTCGATGCGGTTGTCGGCCGCCTCCAGCGCGATCACCACGTACGGGTTCTGGTGGTGGTGCCAGGGCTGCGCGTCGCCCGGCTCCAGCTCGATCTCCCAGACCCGGATCTGCTCGTTCTCGAACACGATCTCCTGGCCGACGGGGCCGAGCTCCACGGGGCGCCCGTCGGGTCCGGTCGCGGTCTTGCCATCGGTCATGCCCTACTCCTGTGCGGTGATCGGAGCGCGTCCGCAGATGCGCTGGTAGACGGCCGCCGCCGGGTCCTCGTCCGCGGCGGGGTCGAACGGAAGGATCGCGGCGACATGGGCGTCCGGCCGGATCAGCACGACGGTGTCGCCGTCCACGCCGAACCGGCGGCGCACCCGGTCGCCGGGGTCGAACAGGGCCAGGTCGCGCAGGCCCGAGTCGTGCGGCGCGTCCCAGCGGGACACCGCGAAGCGGCGCAGCGCCGGGCCCGTCTCGGTGGGGATCCGCGGCCGCCGCCTGGTGTCGGTGAAGTACAGCGCCACGAAGGACTCGGCGGCCAGGTCGTGCAGGTGGACGGGGCCCTCCGGGCCGAACAGCGGCAGGTCGGGCGCGCGGTCGCCGGTGCGCACCGGCGGCGGCGCCGAGCCCGTCCTCACCATCGACCAGTCGCCGGTGTCGTCGACGTCGAGCCGGACGCCCAGCAGGCCGCGGGTGAACGCGTTGCCCCAGTTCCCGTCGGTCATCGCGTCGACGGCCCGGCCCCGCCGGCTCATGTAGGAGCGGGCGGCCTCGGCCATCTGGCCCGAGCCCTTGACCGCGACCGGCGCCTGCTCCACCTCGTACCCGCCGAGCAGCGAGTCGTCGGCCCAGCCGCGCAGCACCCAGGCGAGCCGCCACGGCAGGTTGGAGGCGTCCAGCACCCCGGTGTTGAGGCCGAGCGCCCACATCGGCGTGATCAGGTGCGCGGCGTCGCCCATCAGGAACACGCGGCCGTCGCGCCACTGCTCCGCCACCCGGTGGTGGACCGTGTAGACGTTCGTGCCGAGCACCTCGATGCCCTCGACCTCCCCGATGAACCGCAGTGCCTTGTCGCGCAGCTCCTCGTGCGTCGGCTCCCCCGCCCCCTTGGCCAGCGGGTAGAGGAAGCGCCAGCAGTGCGGCTGGCGGACGAGGATCATCCACTCCGACGGGTCGGAGAAGTAGGCGAGGTAGGGGTAGTCGCGCGGGTTGGCGACGTCCAGGTCCGCCTTGAGGTCGACGAGCATGTAGCGCTCGTCGAGCGTGCGCCCCTCCACCGTGATGCCGAGCTGCTCGCGCACCTGCGAGCGTCCGCCGTCGCAGGCCAGCAGGTAGCGGGCCTTGACGTGCCGCTCGCCCTGCGCGGTGTCGAACGTCAGCTCGACGTGGTCGTCGTGCTGCTTGAACGCGGTCAGCCGGTGCCCCATGTGCAGGGAGCCGTGCTCGCGTCCGGTGAAGCTGTCGCGCAGCACCGGTTCGAGGTGGTGCTGCGGGATGTTGATGACGAAGGGGAACCGGGTGTCCTCGGTGAGCTCGCCCGTGCGGACGCTCAGCGTCGGCTCGTTGGTGACCCGGTCGATCTCGCCGATCTCGTCGATCCGCAGCGAGGCGCGCAGCACCTCCGGCAGCGCGCCGTACCGGTGCAGGACCTCCAGGGTCCGGGTGAGGACGGTGCCCGCCTTGGTGTCCAGCGAGAGCCGGTCGTCCTCCTCGAACACGGCCACCGGAACGCCGTAGCGCGTCAGCCCGAGGGCGGTGATCAGGCCGATGGGCCCGGCGCCCACGACCGCGACGGGGAGGATCTCCCCCTCGGGCGTCGTCGTCTCGGTCATGGGGAGGTCACTCCTTCGGGTAGGCGCGATCGCGGGTGAGCTGCGAGCCGGTCATGGTCGCCGCGTCGGACAGCAGGAAGAGCAGGGGGCCGACGACGTCCTCGGGGGTGCCGATCCCCGTGGTGCGCGCCCAGTGCTCCCGCTCGCCGCCCGCCGGGTTGGCGGCCTGGAACTGCGGGGTGTCGATGACGCCGGGGGCGAGGACGTTCACCCGGATCCGGTGCTCGGCCACCTCGGCGGCCAGCGACTTGGCGAAGGAGACCAGCGCGCCCTTGCTGGCCGCGTAGGCGGACGCCTCGGCCCGTCCCATGTGCGCCAGCCCGGAGCTGAAGACCACGATCGACCCGGACCGGCGCTCGGCCATCGAGGGCAGCACCGCCTGGCAGCACCAGACGACGCCGTCGAGGTTCACGCCGAGGACCCGGCGCCACTCGTCGGCCGCCATGCCGGCCACCGCGGCGCGGGGCTGGACGGCCGCGCCCGCCACGAGGCCGTCGACGCGGCCGTGCCGGGCGAGGGTCTGCTCGACGGCCGCGAAGACCGCGTCGCGGTCGGCCACGTCGACGGCGACCTGCTCGACCCCGGGCGCCGCGTCCAGGTCGGCCGCGTGCGCGATGTCGAAGACCACGGCGGTCCCGCCCGCGGCGCCGACGCCGCGCGCGAGGGCCGCGCCGATCCCGTTGGCGCCTCCGGTGACGATGACGACCTGCCCGGTCGCATCGAAGCTGGCCTTCATGCCGGGGTGCCTCCCGTCGCGCGGGCCGGCACGTCGCCGCCGGCCCCGGCCAGGGCCAGCGAGTCCGGCAGGACGGCGCCGACCTCGTCCGCGGTGCGGCGCAGCGCCTCCAGGACGCTGTCCTCGACCCGGACGCCGCCGGCGAGCGCGGCCCGGTGGTTCTCCGCCTCGATCTGGCCGGGCAGGTACAGCCGCTCCACACCGGGCGCGGCGGGAGAGCCGGTGACCTCGGCGGCCAGCCGGCTCATCCGCTCCGCGAAGTCCGCCGGATCGCCGAACGCCGCCACGTCCACGGCCAGGAAGAAGTGGGCGCAGTTGTTGGGGACGGTGACGTCGCTGTAGAGCCCCTGCACGGCCTGGCCGAACCCTCCGCCGGACAGCACGCCGGTGAGAACGTCGACGACCAGCGCCAGCGCGAAGCCCTTGTGCCCGGCGGCGGGCAGCAGCATGCCGCCCAGGGCCGCGCGGGGGTCGGTGGTGGGCCGGCCGTCCGCGTCCGAGGCCCAGGTGGACGGGATCTCCCGGCCCTCCGCCGCCGCGATGCGGATCTTGCCGAGCGCCGCCTCGGACAGCGCCATGTCCAGCACGACGGGAGGCCCGTCGGGCATCGGCACGCCCACGGCGAGCGGGTTGTTGCCGACCACGGGAGCCGCCCCGCCGACGGCGGGCATCAGCGGCCGGGTGTTCGCCGCGGCCAGCCCGACGCAGCCTTCCCGCGCCGCCGCCTCGACGTAGCGGAACGCGCCCCCGAAGTGGAAGGCGTTGCGGACCGCCACCACCCCGACGCCGAAGCTCTTCGCCTTGGCGACGGCGATCCCCATCGCCTGGTCCCCCGTGAGCTGGCCGAGCGCGTGCCCCGCGTCCAGGACGGCCATCGCGCCGAGATCCACGACGACCTCCGCCCGCTCCCTGCGGCTGACGGAACCGGCCCGCACCCGGTCGACGTACATCGGGACGAGCATGCTCCCGTGCGAGGCCACGCCGCGCATGTCGGCGTCGACCAGGGCCTCGGCCACCGTCGACGACGCGGCCTCGCTGAACCCGACGGCGCGGAAGACCGCGCCGACCGTGCGCCGCAGCCCGTCGACGGGCACGCGCTCCCCGCGGCCCCGCTGGCTCGAATCACTCATGTATCACTCCACCCCTCACGGACCCGAAGCTTGCCGATATCTCATATCAAATGTCAACTATCAGAAACGAAGGTCGTGTGAGCGGAGTGCAGGTCAGAGGGTCCCGGCCCCCCGCGCCCGGCGCCGGGCCTACGAGGTGGGGGCCGCCCGGCGTCTTCAAGGCCGCGGTGGGACGCGCCTGGTCACCGGAGACTCCGGCGAGGTCTCAGCGAGCCCACGCGAGGTGGCCGCGCAGCCGGCGGGCCAGGTTCACCACCGATGCCGCTCAGAGCGGCCGCACGGGAACCTGCGCATCCACGGAGAGCAACAGCCCTTCAACGCGCAAGCCGGGGCCATGTCGAGGACGGCGAGATCAGTGCCAGGGAATGAGGCGACGACACGCCAAAAGTCCCCCTCGAAGAGCAATTCGAGGGGGCGGGTGTGGCGCTTGATACATGCAGCAGGGCTTGGTAGACGCGCAGTCAGCAGAACTCAATAATCAACGCAGGAGAGTGACACCACGGCGAGGCCGGTCCGGTACCGAGCGTCGCACAGTCACAAGTGAGCCCAGCAACCGAATTCGAGAGCAACTCGCACATCCGGGAACTTTGCCATATTCAATGGGCATCAACTTCGTAGAGAACGAGCGATCCCCACCACATCGTCCATGCACAGGGACTTACGCAAAGACCGAAGTGCCCTTTCGCGCGAAGGGCCAGACGCCATGTCTGCCGGATTCGCGCGAAAGGGTGATCGACTCGCGGGGGGCCGGGAACCGGGGGCGGGAAGCCCTGCGGACCGCCGGGCGAGGTCCGCTAGTTGTAGTGGGCGAACTCTGTGTAGTCGTTCCAGATCCAGCCCTTGACGCCGGTGCAGCAGTCCGAGTGCCACCACAGGTTGCCGGCGTCGTTCACGCATCGCTTGTCGACGCGGAAAAGCGTCTTGGATTTCCACTTGGCTATCACCGGGGACGACCCCGAATAGCTGGTGTGCACGGCCGCCGAGCCGACGATGACCCGCCGGATGTGCGGCGTCCAGTCCGAGCAGGAGGCCATGGGCCGGACATCCGTCTCGCTCGCCGACGCGCTCGGAATGGCGACCACGACAGGCGCCACAGCCGCCGTGATGACCGCGGCCGCCATGGACATGACTCGATTGCCCACCTTTTGCATTCGGGCTCCCTTCAGGGGATCGGGGGTGAGTTGATCATCACCCTGCCATGATCGTCTGTCAAGGCCCCGTTTTGAGGCCGTTCCCAGGAACCCATCCAACGGCCACCCCAAAGCGGGTTTAAACCTGCTCCGACGAAGTTTTCAAAACCATCAAGTGAGCGGCGCCCGTGAGATTTTCTTCTTAAGGCACGACAGCCCGGCCGTGGGAATTTCAGCGAAAGCGTCAAAGCCCCAGGGAGCCGGAACGGACCGCGCCGGCCGTAGCCGTGCCCGGACGCGGGCAGGACCACCCGCGGCCTGAGGGCTTGTCTCGCCGGCGGGACAAGGGGTAGGCCGGTGGCGCCCTCCCGGTCGTGCGGCGCCTTGTCGGCGGATCTCTCTTCGGTGAGCGTGAAGGGACTGTGCGGCGAGTGACGGGAGACGACGTGGGACACGCCGGGATGGACGCGGACGTCGTGATCGCGGGGGCGGGGCCGACGGGCTTGATGCTCGCCTGCGAGCTGCGGCTGGCGGGCGCCGACGTGGTGCTGCTCGAACGGCTCGCGGAGCGGACGGGCGAGTCCCGGGCCGGCGGGATGCACTCGCGGACCCTGGAGGTGCTGGACCAGCGCGGGGTCCTGGACTCCTTCCTCGCGCTCGGGGAGATCCAGGGGGTGGGGCACTTCTCCGGGCTCTGGCTCAACTTCGACGAGTTCGAGTCCAGGCATCCGCTGCCGCTGATGATCCTGCAGTCCACCATCGAGACGCTGCTGGAGGACTGGGCCGCGCGGCTCGGTGTCCGGGTGCGGTGGTCGTCCGAGGTGACGGGGGTCGAGCAGGACGCGGAGGGCGTGACGGTCCAGGCCGGGGACGAGACGGTCCGCGGCCGCTACCTCGTCGGCTGCGACGGGGGACGCAGCGCGGTGCGCAAGCTGGCGGGCTTCGGGTTCCCGGGGACGCCGGCGACGATGAACGCGCTGATCGGGGACGTCGAGCTCCCCGAGCTGACCGAGGACTACATCTGGGGACGGCGCACGCCGGACGGCGGCTACTCGGTGATCGCGTTCGAGCCCGGGTGGTACCGGCTGATCACGTCCGACTACGCGCGGGTCGCCGATCGCGGGCCGGTGACGTTCGACCGGCTCCGCGAGTCGCTGCTCAGGGTCGCGGGCACGGACTACGGCATGCGCAACCCGCGCTGGATCTCACGGTTCACCGACGCCGCGCGGCAGGCCGACCGGTACCGGCGGGGCCGGGTGCTGCTGGCGGGCGACGCCGCGCACATCCACTTCCCGCTCGGCGGGCAGGGGCTGAACCTCGGCATGCAGGACGCGGTCAACCTGGGCTGGAAGCTCGGCGCCGTGGCGCGGGGACGGGCGCCGGAGAGCCTGCTGGACACCTACCACACCGAGCGCCATCCCGTCGGGGAGGCCGTCCTGCACAACACGCGGGCGCAGTCGGCGCTGGCCCTTCCCGGTCCGCAGACCGACGCGCTGCGCGACGTCTTCGCGTCCCTGATCGTGTTCGACGACGTCAACCGGTACCTGTGCGGCATGCTCACCGGGCTGGACATCCGGTACCCGGTCGAGTGCGACCATCCGCTCGCGGGCCGCCGGGTCCCGGACGCCGACCTGAAGACGGCCGACGGCCCGGTCCGGGTGTACGAGCTGCTGCACGACGCCCGTCCGGTGCTGCTCGATCTGCGCGGGAACGTGGCCGGGGCGGACGACTGGGCCGATCGCGTCGACGTCGTGGAGGCGCGGAGCGAGGACGACCACTGGCCCGTGCCGGGCGCCGGTGAGGTCGCCGCTCCGTCCGCGGTCCTCATCCGGCCGGACGGCCATGTCGCCTGGGCCGCCGAAGGGACGCCCGACACGGCGTCCCTCCGGACCGCGCTTGCCAGCTGGTTCGGGTGACTCGGCGGCGGCCGTCACGACCTCCCGGCGGCCGCCGTCTCGATCACCGAGGTCAGGTCGGCGAGCAGGGCGGACTCCTCGGCCTTCAGGTAGAAGTGGCCGCCGGGCAGCACCCGCAGCCGGAACGCGCCGTGCGTCACGTCCCCCCAGGCGCGCATCTGCTCCGGGGCCACTTCGGGATCGTCGGCACCGGTGTAGGCGTACACGGGGCAGTCGAGCGGGGGCCGGTGGCCGCCGGGGTACGCGTCGACCAGCCGGTAGTCCGCGCGGATGGCGGGGAGCAGCATCTCCCGGAGGTCGGGGTCGGCGAAGACCTCGGCGCTGCTCGCGTCGAAGCGCCCGAGATCCCTGATGATCTTCTCGTCCGTGCCGGAGAACGTCCGCCGGCCGTCCAGGGCGTGGGGCGGGCGCCTGCCGGACACGCACAGGGCCGCGGGCGGGCGCCCGCGCTTGTGCAGGCGCAGCGCCACCTCGTGCGCGACCGAGGCGCCCATGCTGTGGCCGAAGAGCACCAGCCGGTGCCCGGAGAGCCCGCCGAGGGCGTCGGCGATGTCGTCGGCGAGGGTCTCCAGCGCGGTCGCGAACGGCTCGCGGCAGCGGTCCTCGCGGCCCGGGTACACGACGGCGAGGACGCCGACGTCCGAGGGCAGCCCCCGGGGCCAGGTGCGGTACGCGCTCGCCCAGCCGCCGGCGTGCGGGAGGCAGACGAGCTTCGTCGCGCAGCCGTCGTCATCGCGGAAGGGGCGTACCCACCGCTCTTCTGCCGGACTCCTCATCCTGGAACTCCCCTTCCTCCCGCCGGGCGGCGATCGAGTCGGCGATCTCCCCGCTCCGTACGGCGATGTTCGACAGCAGCGACGAGCTCAGGCCGTGGCTGTGCTCGGTGCCGCCCTGGAGGTAGATGCCGCAGCGCATCCCGGGGTCGGTCGCGATGCGGTAGTCGCGCTCGACCCGGTAGCGGCCGGACTCGTCGCGCAGGCAGTGGCGGTCGAGGTCGCCGAGGAGGTGCGCCGGCTCCATCGCGTCGTAGCCGGTCGCGCAGACGAGCGCGTCGAAGTCGATCTCGCGCACCTCGCCGTCGGAGCCCGTCTGCAGCGAGACGCGGGTCTCGGCGCCGGACCGCTTCACGCCGGTGACCCTGGTGAGGTTGCGGAACTCCAGGCGCCGGGCCCCGCGGACCTCGTCCTCGTACGCCCTGCGGTACAGGTCCCGGATGACGTCGCCGTCGACGACCGAGTAGTTGGTGTTGCGGTGGTACCGCCAGAACGCCTCGCGCGTCTGCTCGGTGGCGTAGTAGTAGTCGTCGACGGCGCCGGGGTCGAAGACCTGGTTGGCGAACGGGGTGTCGTCCGCGACCGAGTAGCCGTAGGACGGGATGACGGCCCAGACCTGGGCGTGCGGGAGCTCGTCGTACAGGAACCTGGCGATCTCGGCGGCGCTCTGGCCCGCGCCGACCACCGCCACCCGGCGCAGTTGCGCGGGGTCCGCCCGGCGGTACTTCTCCAGGAACTCCGAGCTGTGCCACACCCGCTCGTCGCGGACGGCCCCGTCCGGCATGCTCGGGACCAGGCCGGTGGAGATCACCACGTTCCGCGCCTCGACGACGCGGCCGTCCGCGACTTCGAGGCGCAGCCGGTCCGAGGTCTCCGGGACGGCGCCCGGCGGCAGCCCGACCGACGTCACCTCCGCGCCGTAGGCGATGCGGTCGGCGACCCGCGCCTGCGCCCATTCCAGGTACCGGTGGAACTCCTCGCGCGTCGGGAAGAAGTCCTGGTTGTTGACGAACCGCGGGAGCCGCCCCGAGGCGTGCAGATACGCGATGAAGCTGAAGCTCGACGTCGGGTTGCGGAAGGTGACCAGGTCCTTGAGGAAGGAGATCTGCATGGTCGCCGAGGGCAGCAGCATGCTGCGGTGCCAGCCGAAGGACGGCTGCCGTTCGAGGAAGAGGGCCCTCATCCCGTCCCGCGCGCCGTCCGCCCGGTACTCCTCCATGGCGATGGCGAGCGACAGGTTGGACGGACCGAATCCGATGCCGACCACGTCGTAGATCTCGTTGTCACGACCGTTCATGGTGAATTCTCCCGCTGCCATGGATCCGCGTTCCTTCCGGCGCTCAGAGGAGTTCGCCGTCCTTCGTCCTCCTGCGCAGGGCCGGCCTGCTGGACCGGGCGAGGTCCTGCCACATGCCGGACAGCCCGGTCACGGTGCGCGCCACGAACAGCGTCCGGATGGACACCTCCTGGTTCAGCTCGTCCCGGATCAGGGCGGCGAGCCTGATCGCGCGCAGCGAGTTGCCGCCGAGGTCGAAGAAGTCGTCGTCGACGCCGACCCGCTCCAGCCCGAGCGCCTCGGCGAAGGCCCTGGCCAGGGCCTCCTCGACGGCGTTGCGCGGTGCGCGGTACCTCCCCTCGCCGGACGCGGGCTCGGGAAGCGACGCCCTGTCCACCCAGCCGCCCGCCGTCGCCGGGAGGCGGTCCACGACCAGGAACGCCGACGGCATGAGGGGCTCCGGCAGCCGTCCCGCGGCGAACCTGCGCAGCTCCTCCTCCGAGAGGCCGGCCTGCGGGGCCAGCGGGACCGCGTACGCCACGAGCCGCCGCTGCCCCGAGCCGTCCTCGCGGACGGCCACCGCCGCCCTCGCCAGCCCGGGGTAGTCGGCCAGGACCGCCTCCACCTCGGCCGGTTCGACCGGGACGCCGCGGATCCGCGCGCGGGCGCCGGCCCGGCCCAGGTGTTCGAGGCGGCCGTCGGCGGCCCACCGCGCCCGGTCCCCGGTCCGGTGCATGACGGCGCCGGGCGGGCCGAACGGGCAGGGCACGAAGCGCTCGGCGGTCCTCCCCGGCCGGCCGTGGAGGCCGCGCGCCACGCCGGGCCCGGCCGCGTACAGCTCTCCGGCAACGCCGGCGGGGACGGGCGCAAGGCCCGGCCCCAGGACGTAGAGGGAGGTGTTGTCCATGGGGCGGCCGATCAGCGTCATGCCGAGCGACGGCTCGCCGGCCGGGAGGCGGTGGCACGCGGCGAAGCCGCCCGTCTCCCCCGGTCCGTGGCCGTGGACGATCGCCAGCTCCGGGCACGCGTCCCGCACCCGCCGCAGCGCGGCGGCGGACACGCGGTCGCCGCAGGTCCACACCTCGCGCATCCCGGCGAGGCCGTCGGGGCGCTCCGCGGCGATCGACGCGAGCAGGTCCGCGGGGGCCCACATCACCGTGATCTCGTGCGCGGCCCGCACGGCGGCGAGCGCGTCGAGGTCCAGCTCTCCCGGCGGGGCCACGACCACCCGCCCGCCGTTCAGGAGCGGCGCCCAGACTTCGAGGGCGAACGCGTCGAAGGTGTGCGGCGCGTGCCACAGCACGGTGCCGGCGCCGCCGTCCCGCCACCGGCGGTCCATCGCGAACCGCTCCAGGTTCCGGTGCGTCAGGGCGACCTCCGCCGCGCCGGTCGAACCGTGCGTGACGGCCAGGAGGTTGTCCGGGCGGACGGCTCGCGCGCCATCGGCGGTGTCCGAGTCGAGGTCGCCGAAGAGGATCGTCGGGACGTCCAGGCCGGCGGGCGGCGCCTCGCTCGTGAGGAGCACCTGCGCCGACCCGCCGAGAACCGACGCGATGTGCTCCGCCGGGGACGCGGGGTCGACGGGCAGGTAGGCCCCGCCCGCCTTCGCCACGCCCAGCAGGGCGACGACCAGGTCCCCCGAGCGGGGCATCGCCACCGCCACGACCGTCTCGCGCCCGATGCCCCGGTGGCGCAGCGCCCCGGCCAGGCGGCTCGACCGCTCGTCCAGCTCGCGGTACGAGAGCGCGCCGTCCCCGGACACCACCGCAGCGGCGTCGGGGGTCCGCGCCGCCTGGCGGGCGAACAGCTCCGGGACGGTCAGGCCGGGCAGCGGGGCGTCCGTGTCGTTCGGCGCGGCCAGCACCCGGTCCCGGTCGGCGCCGCTCACCACGTCCAGCGCGCCGACGGGCAGCTTCGGGTCGGCGGCCGCAGCCCGGACGTACGCGACGAGGTCGGCGCCGATGAGGCGCAGCTCGGCCGCGGTGTACAGGCCGGCGGGGGCGTCGAGCCGGAAGTACAGGTCGCTTCCGTCGGTCCCGTCGGTGCAGACGCTGATCGACAGTTCGTCGAAGACCCCGTTCGTGCCGCCGGTGTAGCGCGCCGGGCCGCCGCCGAAATCGAGTTCGCCCGTGAAGTCGACGACGTTCATGACGGCGCCGAAGCCGCCGCGGCCGCTGAGGACGGTCCCGCTCGCGCGCTGGATGTCGGAGTAGTGGCAGGCGGCCCGGCCGAAGACCTCGTACGTCTCGTCGAGCACCGCCTCGGCGATCTCGGCGAAGGTCGCGGTGAGCGGGACCCGCACGCGGATCGGCACCACGTTCACCGCCAGCCCGGGCGTCCTGCCCGCGGCCCCGGTCCGGTTGCCCATCGCCACCGAGAGGAGGAACTCCGGGTGGTCGCAGCGGTGCCGGAGGAACACCGCCGCGCCGGCGGTCAGCAACGACGACGTCCAGACGCCCATGGACTCGGCGGCCTCGCCCCACGCGTCCGCCTCGGCGCGGGGGACGGCCACCGTCCGGCTCACCATGCCGAGGGCGCCGGCCAGCTCCGACCAGCGGTCGGCGGGACTCCCCGGTCCGGGTTCCGGGTCCGGGTCCGGCACGGCGAGGCGCGGCACCTGTGCGGGCGGGGGCGCGTCCTTCAGGTAGTCGCGCCAGAACTCCATGTCGTCGGTGAACCGCTGGGACGCGAGGTACTCCGACGCCTCGGCCGCGTACGACTCGGCGTCCCAGGGGTGGGGCGGTTCGCTCACCTCCGCGCCGCGCGCCAGCGCCGTGTACACCTCGGCGAGGCGCCGCGACAGCAGGCCGCCCACGCCGTAGCCGTCCGAGATGAGGTGGTGGTAGGCGAGGACCACCAGGAAGCGGGCCTCCGCGAGCCTGACCACGCCCAGCCGGAACAGCAGGTCCCGCTCCAGGTCGAACGGCTGCGCCAGCATGCCGGACAGCGCCTCGCGCGCCGCCCGGTCGGGATCGTCCTCGCCGCCGGCGTCCAGGAAGAACGGCCGCCACTCCCCCAGGCCGCGCGGCACGATGCGCAGGTCGCCGTCGCCGTTGTCGACGAAGTTGACTCGCAGCACCTCCGCTTCGTCCATCACGCGCAGGAATGCGGATTCCATGACGGCGACGTCCAGTTCGCCGTCCACCTCCCACATGGACAGGGCGTGGTTGAGCGTGTCGGGCATCATTTTCTGCGCCAGCCACAATCCTTTATGCGCAGCCGACGCATCGAACGAACGCATGGACATCAACTCCCCAACAATGGGACCGCGAACCGGAGCGACCCACCAATTCATGTCCACTTTCACGGACGTGGATCGGCCGGTCAACACGATGCCGGCGCCGGGCGCGCGGTGTCCCGCCGGCGGGACACCGCGGGGTCAGGCGGGACGGCGGTCGAGCATCACGGCCGCGATGTGCCCGGCGATCAGCCGCGGTGACGGGTGGCGCAGCACCAGCGTCGGCTTCAGCCTGACCCCCGTCGAGGCGGCCAGGCGCCTGCTCAGGTCCATCGCCAGCAGCGAGTCGAAGCCGAGGTCCTTGAACTCCCGGTCGGGGTCGACGCTCTCGCCGGGGGCATGCCCGAGGACGGTGGCGATCTTCTCCAGGACGTGGTCCAGGACGAGCGCCTCCGCGATGCCCTCGGGGAGGGCCGCGACCCTCTCGGGCAGCGGGGTGACCTGCTCGTCCTCTTCGGCCGGCGCGTCCGCGGCGATCTCCATCGCCACCGCCGTGTGCGAGGAGTTCAGCCAGTAGCGCCGCCGTTGGAACGCGTAGGTCGGGAGGTCCGTCCGCCTGCGCGTCCCGAACAGGGCGGCCCAGTCCACGGTTCCGCCCCGCACGTACAGCTGGGCCAGCGAGTCGGCGATGGCCTCGACCTCCCCGCGGTCGCGGCGGGACGACGACAGGACGACCGCGCCGTCCACCTCGTCGACCATTTCCTGCACCGGAACGGTCAGGACGGGGTGCGGGCTCATCTCGATGAAGACGCGGTAACCGTCGTCGGCCAGCCTGCGGACGGACGATTCGAAGAGCACCTTTTCACGGAGGTTGGTGTACCAGTAGTCGCCGTCCAGCTCGGCGGTGTCGACGACCTCACCGTACAGGGTCGAATAGAAAGGCAGTTCCGACGTTCGAGGCCGCACATCAGAAAGCGGCCCGACCACTTGCTCGCGAACCCGGGCCACCTCGGGGGAATGGGAGGCGTAATCGACCGATATCCGCCTGGCCCGGACACCTTCGGCGTTCATCTTCTCAAGGAATTCGTCGAGGGCGTCCAGCGCTCCGGACACCACCACCGAGCGGGGCCCGTTGACGGCGGCGAGGCCCAGCCGGCCGCTCCACGGGGCGAGCTGCTCCGCCACGGCGTCCGCGGACTCCACGACCGACGCCATCCCGCCGTGGCCCGCGAGGTCCACCAGCGCCCTGCTGCGGAGCGCGACCACCTTGGCGGCGTCCCGCAGCGACAGCGCGCCGCAGACGTGGGCGGCGGCGATCTCACCTTGGCTGTGCCCCACCACCGCGGCCGGTTCCACGCCCCATGACCGCCACAGGGCGGCCATGGACACCATCACCGAGAACAGCGCGGGCTGGACCACGTCCACCCGTTCCAGGGGCGGCGCCCCGGCCTCGCCCCGGATCACGGCGAGCAGCGACCAGCCGACCCATTCGTCGAGCGCGGCCGCGCACTCGTCGAGGGCGCGCGCGAAGACGGGGTAGGCGTCGTACAGCCGCCGGCCCATGCCGGCCCACTGCGAGCCTTGGCCCGGGAACATGAAGACGACTCCCCCGAGTTCCCCGGCGACACCGCGGACCACCCCGGCGGGCTCCGCGCCCTCGCTCAGCGAGGCGAGGCCGCTCAGCAGCTCGTCGCGATCGCGGCCCAGCACGACCGCGCGGTGGGCGAACGCCGACCGGCTCGACACCAGCGACCAGCCGATGTCCGCGGCGTCCGCCTGCGCACCGGCTGGGGAGGTGACGAAATCGCGGAGCGCGGCCGCCTGCCGTGCCAGCGCCGCCGGGTTCTTTCCCGACACCGCCCACGGCACCAGTCCACCGGCGAGGGCCGGGCCCGGGATGGGCTCGGCCGCCTTGCCCGTCGGCGGCGCCTCTTCCAGGATCACGTGCGCGTTGGTGCCACTGAACCCGAACGACGACACCCCGGCTCTGCGCGGACCGTCGCCCCGCTCCCATTCGCGCCCGTCCACCAGCAGTTCCACCGCGCCGCAGGACCAGTCCACGTGCCGCGAAGGCGCGTCCAGGTGCAGGGTCTTCGGCAGGTAGCCGTGGCGCAGAGCCATCACGGCCTTGATGACACCGGCGACCCCGGCGGCGGCCTGGGCGTGGCCGAGGTTCGACTTCAGGGACCCCAGCCAGAGCGGCCTGTCCTCGGCCCGACCCTGGCCGTACGTCATCAGCAGGGCGTGGGCCTCGATGGGGTCGCCCAGCACCGTCCCGGTGCCGTGGGCCTCGACCAGGTCCACCTCGGACGCCGCGATCCCCGCGTCCGCCAGCGCCTTGCGGATCACCTCCTCCTGGGCGCGGCCGCTGGGCGCGGTCAGCCCGTTGCTGGCCCCGTCCTGGTTCACCGCCGAACCGCGCAGGACGGCCAGTACCGGGTGGCCGTTGCGTTGGGCGTCCGACAGCCGCTCCAGCAGCAGCACGCCGACGCCCTCGGACCAGCCGGTCCCGTCGGCGGCGTCCGCGAACGCCTTGCACCGGCCGTCGGGCGCCAGGCCGCGCTGCCGGGAGAACTCCACGAACACGGCGGGGGTGGTCATCACCGCCGCCCCGCCCGCCAGCGCGAGCGAGCACTCCCCGGACCGCAGCGACCGCACCGCCAGGTGCAGGGCCACCAGCGACGACGAGCACGCCGTGTCCACGGTCATCGCCGGGCCGGTCAGCCCGAGCTGGTACGCGACCCGGCCGGACGCGACGCTCAGCGCGCTCCCGAGCGACAGGTGGCCCTCCAGCTCGTGCTGGTCCACCTCCAGGAAGCGCAGCCCGTACTCGGGGGAGCTCACCCCGGAGAAGACGCCGGCGCCGGTGCCGCGCACGTCGGCGGGGACGATTCCCGCCCGTTCGAAGACCTCCCACGACGCCTCCAGCAGCAGGCGCTGCTGCGGGTCCATCGCGAGCGCCTCCCGCGGACTGATGCCGAAGAACTCGGCGTCGAAGTCCGCCACGCCGGCGAGGAAGCCCCCGTGCCGGGTGCTGGAGGTGCCGAGCGCGCCGGGGTCCTCGTCGAACACGTCCCGCCAGCCCCGGTCCCGGGGGAACTCCTCCACCAGGTCCCGGCCGCCGCGGACCGCCTCCCACAGCCCCTCGGGCGTCGACACGCCGCCGGGGAAGCGGCACGCCATCGCCACCACGGCGATCGGCTCGCCGCGCCCGGCCTTCAGGTCCTCGTTCTCCCGCCGGAGGCGGTCCCGCTCCTCCAGCAGGGCGCGGAGCGCCCGCTCGACCCGGTCCGCGCCGTCCGCCGGCGTCCGGTCCGCGGCATCGTCCATGTCACTTCCCCTTCTCGTCCAGCGCCAGATCGAGGAGCCCTTCCAGGTCCAGGTCCGCGAGTCCGCCCGCGCGCGCGTCCGGGCCCGGTGCCCGCTCGCCGGCCTCCGCGCCGCCGGACGGTCCCGCGCCGGGCGCGGCGGAGGCGGGGCGCAGCAGGCCGAGGATGTGCCGGCCCAGCTCGCGGGGCGTCGGGTAGCTGAACACGAGGGTGGACGGGAGGCGCAGCCCGGTCGAGGACGCGACGCGGTTGCACAGCTCGACGGAGGTCAGCGAGTCGAACCCGAGGTGGGTGAACGCCCGGTCCGCGTCGACGCTCGTGCCGGAGGTGTGGCCGAGCACGATGGCGGTCTGCTCGCGGACCCAGTCGAGGAGGGCCGCCTCCGCCTCGCCGTCCGCCAGTGCGGCCAGCCGGGCGGTCAGGCCGCGCGGGCCGTCGCCGCTCTGGCCCGTCCGGCCGCGGGACGGGCGGCCGCCGTGGACCAGGTCGCGCAGGACGGGAGGCAGCTCGCCGCGGGCCGCGCTGCGCAGCGCGCCGAGGTCCACCCGGGCCGGGATGAGCAGGGGCCCGCCGTGGTCGCACGCCGCGTCGAACAGCGCCAGCGCCTCGGACGCGGGCATCTCGACGGCGCCCAGCCGCCGCAGGCGTGCGAGGCGGGCCTCGTCCAAGCCGGCGGTCATGCCGCCGCGCCGCTCCCACCAGCCCCAGCTCAGCGAGGCGCCGGCCAGGCCGGACGCCCTGCGCCGCGCCGCCAGGCCGTCCAGGAAGGTGTTGGCCGCGGCGTAGTTCGCCTGGCCGCCCGCCCCGAGCGCGCCCGCGAGGGCGGAGAACAGGATGAACGCCGACAGAGCGTGGCCCCTGGTCAGCTCGTGCAGGTTGATCGCGCCGCCGACCTTGGCGCGCAGCACGTGGTCGACGTCCTCGGCGGTCAGCGACTCGACCGTGCCGTCCGCGACCGCGCCCGCCGCGTGGACGACCGCCGTGAGCGGATACCGCGCCGGCATGTCCGCGATCAGATCGGCGACGGCGGCCCGGTCCGCGACGTCGCAGGCCACGACCGTGACGGCCGCGCCCGCCGCCTCCAGGTCCGCGACGAGCTCGCGGACGCCGCCGGCCGCCGTCCCCCGGCGGCTCGCGAGCACCAGGCTCCGCACGCCGTGCTCGGCGGCGAGGTGCCGGGCGACGAGCGAGCCCACTCCCCCGGTCCCGCCCGTGACCAGCACGGTCCCGCCGCCGAAGCCGCCGCCCACGTCGAGGACCAGCTTGCCGACGTGGCGGCCCTGACTCATCTCGCGGAACGCCTTGCGCGCGTCGCGGACGTCCCGGACCGAGACCGGGTTGAGGCGCAGGCTCCCGGCGGCGAACAGGTCCATGACCGCGCGGGTCATCTCCTGGAGCAGCTCGGGGCCCGCCGATCCGTAGACGTCGAAGGCGCGGTAGTCGACGCCGGGGTGGTCGGCCGCCACGCGCCGGGGATCGCGGATGTCGGTCTTGCCCATTTCGAGGAAGTGCCCGCCCTCGGGGAGCAGCCGGAGGGAGGCGTCGACGAACGCGTGCGCGAGGGAGTTGAGGACGACGTCCACCCCGCGCCCGCCCGTGGCCTCCAGGAACGCGTCCGCGAACGCCAGGTCCCGCGACGACGCCAGGTGCTCGTCGTCCAGTCCCAGGGCGCGCAGGGCGGGCCACTTGGCCGGGCTCGCGGTCGCGTAGACCTCGGCCCCGGCGTGCTGCGCCAGTTGGACGGCGGCCATCCCGACGCCGCTCGCCGCGGCGTGGATGAGGATCCGCCGCCCCTTCTGGAGCTTGATCAGGTGGAAGAGCGCGTAGTAGGCGGTCAGGAAGGCGGTCGGCACGGACGCCGCCTCGGCGTGGCTCCAGTTGTCGGGGAAGGGCGTGAGCAGACGGTGGTCCGCCACCGCGACCCGGCCGAAGGCGCCGTGGAGCGCGCCCGTCACGCGGTCGCCCGGTGCCAGCCCGGTGACGTCGTCCGCGACGTCCAGGACCACCCCGGCGCCCTCGCTTCCGATCTCGGCGTCGAAGGCCGTTCTGTCCACCAGTCCGAGGGCGATCGTGACGTCCCGGAAGTTGAGCCCCGCGGCGTGCACCGCGACGCGGACCTGGCCGCTCGCCAGGGGCGCCTCCACCTCCGGGCAGGGAACCCAGGTCAGGTTCTCCAGCGTCCCCCTGTCCGGGATGCCCAGCCGGTGCGCGCCGGCCGCCGGAGCCGCGAGCCGGTGGTCCGGGAGCGAGGCCGGCGCCATGCGCGGCACGAGGTGCGCGCCGCCGCGCAGGGCCAGCTGGTCCTCACCGATGGCCGGGACGCCCGGGAGAAGCGCGAAGGACGCCTCCTCGTCGTCGACGTCCACCAGCCGGAACCTGCCGGGGTGCTCGGCCTGGGCGGACCGGACCAGGCCCCACACGGACGCGCCGGGGAGGCTCTCGACGCGCTCCCCGCTCCCGGTGCCGACGGCGAGGCGGGTGAGGAACACCAGCGTGGATCCGCCGAACCGCTCCTCGGCGAGGAACCGCCGGATCCAGCCGAGCACGCGCGTGTCCGCGTCTGCGACCTCGGTGAGCACGTCCGGGCCGGCGGTGAGGAGGTCGTCCAGGCAGAGGACGAGGTGCCGGACGGGCTCGGCCGCGAGGGCGTCGTCCATGGACTCGTGGAGCGGGACGTTCTCGTCGCTCGCCCCGACGAGCCGGGCGGCCAGGCCGTCCTTCGCTCCGAGAACCCCCCACCGCCCGTGCCGGGTGTCCCCCTCGCCACGCTGGAGCGGCCGCCATCGCAGCTCGTACAGCGATCGTTCGTGGGCGGCCCGTGCCGAGCGCAGCTGCTCGGCGCCCGCCGGCCGGAACGTCAGGGCGGCGACGCGCGCGGCCTCCCGGCCCTGCTCGTCGGCGATCACCACGGACACGGCGCCCTCGCCCGCCGGGGTGATCCTGACCCGCGCGGTGCTGCCGCACTCCCGGATCGGTTCCACCCCGGCCCACGAGAACGGCATCCAGCCCCGGCCGCCGTCCGGGTCGACGGCGCCGCTGACCGCCACCGCGTGCAGCGCCGCGTCGATCAGCGCCGGGTGCAGCGCGTATCCGCTGCTCGGCGGGCCGCCGTCCGCCGGTTCGGGCAGCGTCGCCAGGACGTGGAGGTCGTCGCCGTGCCACCACACTTCGCGCAGCCCGCGGAACGCGGGGCCGTAGTCGAACCCCGTGTCCGCGAGGTTCTCGTAGAGACCGCCGACGTCGACGCGCACCGCCCCGGCGGGCGGCCACGCAGCGGGTGGCGGGGCGTCGTCCGGCGGCGCGGCGGCCGTCGGTGCCAGGCGGCCCGTGGCGTGCCGGGTCCAGCCGCCCATCGTCGGGCTGTCGCCAGCGGGGCGGGAGTACACCTCCAGGGTGCGGTGCTGCGTCTCGTCCGCCGCCCCGGCCACGACCCGTACCTGCACGTCGCCCTCGTCGGGGACGATCAGGGGGACCTCCAGGGAGAGTTCCTCGATCGCGGGGCATCCCACGGCGTCGCCCACCGACAGCGCCAGGTCCAGGTAGGCCGTGGCCGGTACGACGACCGCACCGAACACGGCGTGGTCGGCCAGCCAGTCATGGGCCTCCAGCGACCACCTGCCCGTGAACACCACCTCGCCGGTGCCGGGATGGTCCACCATCGCGCCGAGCAGCGGGTGCCCCGGGGCCGCGAGACCGGCGGACGCCGTGTCCGCCGGACCGGTGGCCGCCGAGGCGTCCAGCCAGTACCGCTCCCTCTCGAACGCGTACGTCGGGAGGTCCACCCGGCGGCGCGCGCCGAACAGCGCGTCCCAGTCCACGGCGCCGCCCCCGGCGTGCAGCCGGGCCAGCGCGGCGACCAGCGCCTCCACCGCCCCCCGGTCCCGCCGCGACGCCGACAGGACGAGCGCGCCGTCCACGCCCGCGGTGTCGAAGGACTCCGTGGTGATGCTCGCGAGCGTCGATCCCGGGCCCAGTTCGAGGAAGACGCGCGCGCCGGCCGCGCGAGCGTGCTCCACCGCGTCGTGGAAGCGCACGGGTTCGCGGACGTGCCGCACCCAGTGCTCGGCGGACGCCAGTTCCCGGGGCTCGGCCGCGCGGCCCAGCCGGGTGGAGACGACCGGGATCGCCATCTCGCCTGCGGGCAGGTCACCGATCGTCCCAGCGAACTCGTCCAGGATCGGGTCCATCAGCGGCGAGTGGAACGCGTGGTCGACGTCGAGCGGCTTCACCGCCGTGCCTCCGGCGGCGAGCCGTTCCCGGAGGTCGCGCACTTCGTCGCGGAGGCCCGAGACGACGACCGACTCCGGACCGTTGACGGCGGCGAGGCCGACGCGCTCGTACTCGCCGAGCACGGAGAGGACGTCGGTCTCCGAGGCGCGGACGGCCAGCATGGCGCCGCGCTCGCCGACCGCCTGCATGACCCGGCCGCGAGCGGCCACGAGCCTCGTCGCGGAGTCCAGGTCGAGGACTCCGGACACGTGCGCGGCCGCGATCTCGCCGACGGAGTGCCCGATCAGATAATCCGGGCGCGGCACGTACCGCGTCAGGAGCCGGTAGAGGGCGACCTGCAGCGCGAACAATGCGGGCTGCGCGACGTCGGTCCGCTCGCGGTCCGCGGGTTCATCGGCGAGGAGCAGGGGCCGCAGGGCGAAGGGCAGGTGCGCGTCGAAGTGCCCGCAGGTCTCGTCGAGGCTCTCCGCGAAGGCGGGGAACGCCTCGTACAGCCGTCCCGCCGCGCCCGCCCACCGCGCCCCCTGCCCCGGGAACATGAACGCGGAGTCACCGGGCTTTCCTGCGATGCCGCGCAGCACAGTGGCGGACTCGCCGCCTTCACTCAACGCCGCCAGCCCGCTGAGCAGTTCGTCCCGGTCGCGTCCGAGCACCACCGCGCGATGTTCGAGCCGCGCCCTGCCCGAGACCAGCGACCAGCCGGTGTCCGCGAGGTCCAGGCCCGGGTCGGCGGCGGCGAAATCGCGGAGCCTCTCCGCCTGCGCCCGCAGCGCCTTCTCCGAACGCGCCGACACGGCCCACGGCACCAGCCCGCCCGGAAGGGGACCGGCGGCGGGCTCGGCCTCCGCCGCCTCCTCCTCGGGCGCCTGCTCGATGATCACGTGCGCGTTGGTGCCGCTCACACCGAACGACGACACCCCGGCCCGGCGCGGCCGGTCGCCGGTCTCCGGCCACGGCCGCGCCTCCGCGAGCGGCTCCACCGCGCCCGCCGACCAGTCCACGTGCCGGGTCGGCTCGTCCATGTGCAGCGTCTTGGGCAGGACGCCGTGCCGCATGGCCATGACCATCTTGATGACACCGGCCGCGCCCGCCGCGCACTGCGGGTGGCCGAGGTTGGACTTCACCGCCCCCACCCACAGCGGCCGGTCCCGGGGCCGGTCCCCGCCGTAGACGGCGATCAGCGCCTGCGCCTCGATCGGGTCGCCCAGCGCGGTGCCCGTGCCGTGCGCCTCGACGGCGTCCACCTGGTCGCCCGCCAGCCGCGCGTCCGCCAGGGCCTGCCGGATGACGCGCTGCTGGGAGGGGCCGTTCGGCGCGGTCAGGCCGTTGGACGCGCCGTCCTGGTTGACCGCCGAACCGCGGACGACCGCCAGCACCCGGTGGCCGTTCCGCCGCGCGTCGGAGAGGCGTTCCAGGAGCAGCAGGCCCGCGCCCTCGCCCCAGGCCGTGCCGTCGGCGGCGGACGCGAACGGTTTGCAGCGGCCGTCCGGGGCCAGCCCGCGCTGCCGGCTGAACTCGATGAACGCGCCCGGCTTCGCCATGACCGTCACGCCGCCCGCCAGCGCCAGCGAGCACTCGCCGCCGCGCAGCGCCCGGACCGCCAGGTGCAGGGTCACCAGCGACGACGAGCACGCCGTGTCGACCGTGACGGCCGGCCCTTCGAACCCCCACACGTAGGAGATGCGCCCGGAGGCGACCGCGGTCGAGGTGCCCGTCCCCAGGTAGCCTTCGAGCGCTTCCGGCGCCTCGTGGATCGGCAGCCCGTAGTCCTGGTGCGCGATCCCCACGAAGACGCCCGTGCGGCTGCCGCGCAGCGCCGTCGGGTCGATGCCGGCCCGCTCGATCGCCTCCCACGACGTCTCCAGCAGGAGCCGCTGCTGCGGGTCGACCGCCATCGCCTCGCGCGGGCTGATCTCGAAGAAGCCCGGGTCGAACTCGTCCGCGTCGTACACGAAGCCGCCCTCGCGCACGTACGACTTGCCGTGGACGCCCGGCTCCGGCGAGTACAGCTCGTCGACGTCCCAGCCGCGGTTCCGCGGGAACTCCGCGATGGCGTCCCGCCCCGCGGCGACCAGCTCCCACAGCTCCTCCGGCGAGCGCACGCCGCCCGGGTAGCGGCAGCTCATGCCGATGATCGCGATCGGCTCGCGCTGCGCCGCGGTCAGCTCGGCGGTCAGCCGGCGCAGCCGCTCGGTCTCCTTCAGAGACGCGCGCAACGCCTCGACGACGGCATCGTTCGGTTCGGCCATCATGACCTCCGCGTCTCGTCGGGTTCGTCGTTCCTCATCGCCATGCGCACCAGGTCGTCCACGCCCATCTCGTCCAGCGACGGACCGCCGCCGTTCTCCGGCCCGGGATCCGCGCCGCCCGGTTCGGCGCCGCCGGGCGCCGGGCGGCCCGCCAGGGTCAGCAGCGGCTCCAGCAGCCCGGCCTCGCGCAGCCGCGCGGGCGGGATCGACAGCATCAGGTTCCGCAGCCCGGCGTCGTCCATGTCCGCGCCCGTCCCGCCGGGTGCGGCGCCGCCGTTGCGGGCCGCCCGCTCGGGGAACAGTTCCGCCCGCAGGTACCGCGCCGCGGCGACCGGCGTCGGGTAGTCGAACAGCAGCGTGACGGGCAGGCGCAGGCCGGTCGCGCGCCGCAGCCGGTTCCGCAGCTCCACGGCGGTCAGCGAGTCGAATCCGACGAGGTTGAACGCCCGCTCGGCACCGATCGCGTCCGGGCCGTGCAGTCCGAGGACCGCCGCCGCATGCGCGCGGACGGTGTCCAGCAGGGCGTTCTCCAGCTTCCCGTCCGGCAGCTCCTTCAGCCGGGCGACCAGGTCGCCGTCCGCCGCGCCGTCCGCGTCACCGCCGGCGGCGTGCCCGGCCGTGGGCGCGGCGAGGTCGGGGATGTCGGCGATGAGCCTGCTGGGACGTCCCGCGGTGAACGCGGGCGCGAAGTCCGCCCACTCCACGCGGGCCACCGTCACCTGCGCCTCCTCCCGGTCCAGCGCGGCGGCCAGCGCCGCCAGTGCGGTCTCGGGCTCCATCGGGGGCAGGCCCCGCCTGCGCAGGCGCTCCTCCACCTCGCCGGTCACCAGGCCGCCGCCGCCCCACGAGCCCCAGGCCACGGCGGTCGCGGGCAGTCCGGCCGCCCGCCGCCCCTGGGCCAGCGCGTCGAGGAAGGCGTTCGCGGCGGCGTATCCGCCCTGCCCGCCGCTGCCGAGGACGCCGGCGGCCGAGGAGAACAGGACGAACGCCTCCAGGTCCAGCCCGGCGGTGAGTTCGTGCAGCGCCGCGGCGGCGGCCACCTTGGGCCGCAGGACCCGCTCCAGCCGGTCCGCGGTGGCGGACTCGACCAGCCCGTCCTCCAGCACTCCGGCGCCGTGGAACACCGCCGTCAGCGGGTGCTCCTCCGGAACCGAGGCCAGCACCTCCCGCAACGCGTCCCGGTCCGCGGCGTCGGCCGCGGCCACGGTCACGCGCGTGCCGAGCTCCGCCAGTTCCGCCGTCAGCTCCGCGATCCCCGGCGTGTCCGTGCCGCGCCTGCCGACCAGGAGGAGATGCGGTGCTCCGGCGCGGGCGAGCCAGCGGCAGACGTGCGATCCGACCGCGCCCGCGCCGCCGGTCACCAGGACCGTGCCCCGTGGACGCCAGTCCCGCGCCGGTGCGTCGCCCAGCGGTGCCCGCGCCAGGCGCCGGCCGAACGCTCCCGAAGCACGCACCGCCACCTGGTCCTCGCCATGGCCTCCGCCCGCGCCGCCGGTGCCCTCCGCTCGGCCGACGCCGGCGAGGACCCCCGCCAGCAGTTCGGCGGTGCGGCCGTCCAGCCGGGCGGGCACGTCCACGAGACCGCCCCACCGCTCCGGGCGTTCCAGCGCCGCCACCCCGCCGAGACCCCAGATCTGGGCCTGCAGCGGGTTCGCGACCGCGTCGGCGTTCCCGGTGGTCACCGCCTCGCTCGTCAGGCACCACAGCCGGGCCTCGACGCCCGCGTCCTCCAGCGCCTGCACCAGGGCGACCGTGCCCATGAGGCCGTCGGAGACCGGCTCATGTGCGGCGGCCAGGCCGTCATCCGCGAGGGCGAGGAGCGACAGCGCACCGGAGAGGCGGCCGGCGACCCCGCTCTCGGCGAGCGCGGCGGCGAGCCGGTCGCCGAGCGCGGCGCGGTCCCGCAGGTCGGCCGGTGCGACGTCCACGCGGACCACCTCGGCCCGGCGGCGCCGCAGCGCGTCGAGCACCGTGTCCGCGAGCGGGGCTGGAGCCACCGCCTCGGGGACGACCACGAGCCAGGCGCTTCCCTCCAGGCCCGGCGCCCCGGCGGTCCCGATACCGGGCAGCGGCTTCCACGTCGTGCGGTAGCGCCAGCTCTCCATGACCGCCTGCTCCCGCCGACGGCGCCGCCAGGACGACAGGGCCGACAGCACCGCGGGCACGGCGGGGTCCGCGGCGTCGCGTTCGCCGGGCGGGTCGTCCAGGCCCAGCGTGCCGATCACGGCGTCCACGTCCTCGCGTTCGACGGCTTCCCAGAACTCGGCCTCGGCGGGGTCGGCGGAAGCGCCGGTCGGGCGGTCGGTGCCGGGCCTGCCGGGGTCCAGCAGCCAGTAGTTCTGGTGCTGGAAGGGGTAGGTGGGCAGGTCGGCGCGGGCAGGCGGGGCGGCCGGATAGAAATCCGCCCAGCGCGGAGCGGCGGCGTGGACCTGGACCGTGGCCAGGGAGGTCAGCAGGCGCTGCCACGTGCCGTCCTCCCTGCGCAGGGTGCCGGTGATGGCGACCTCGCCGCTGCCCTCGTGGTCCTCGGAGGTCTCCTGCAAGGCGCTGGTGAGCACGGGGTGGGGGCTGACCTCGACGAAGACGGTGTGCCCGTCGTCGAGCAGGGCGCGGGCAGCCGCCTGGAAGTCGACGGTGGCCGCCAGGTTCTCGTACCAGTAGCCGGCGTCCATCGCGGTGGTGTCGGCCAGCGGCCCGCCGGCGCGGCCGGCGACGGTGGAGTAGAACGCGACGGCGGCCGGGCGCGGCCGGACGGGCGCGAGCAGTTCCAGCAGCTCGTCGCGCAGGCCCTCCACGTGCGAGGAGTGGGCGGCGAAGTCCACTCCCGGCACTTCCCAGCGCATCATCCGGGCGGCGGACAGCGCGGTGTTGAACTCGGCCACCGCCGCCGCGGAGCCCGACACGGTGACGGTCGCCGGGCCGTTCACGGCCGCGACCGCGAGGCCGCCGTCCAGGTCGGCCAGCATCTCCCGCACCCGGTCGGCGGGTGCGAGGACGGTCAGCATCCGGCCGTCGCCGCGAATCTTGAGCAGAGCCTTGCTGCGGAGAGCGACGAGCCGTGCCGCGTCCTCAAGCGACAGCGCGCCGGCGATGTGGGCGGCGGCGATTTCGCCTTGCGAGTGGCCCACCACGGCGTCCGGCGTGACGCCCAGGTGCTCCCACATGCGCGCCAGGGAGATCATCATCGCCCACAGGGCGGGCTGGACGACGTCGACCCGATCCAGGCTCGGGGCACCCTCCACCTGGCCGAGCACGTCGATCAGGTTCCAGCCGGTGAACGGCTCCAGCGCCTCCGCACACGCAGTCAGATGTTCGGCGAACACCGGCGAAGTGCGCATCAGCTCCACGCCCATGCCGAGCCACTGGGAGCCCTGCCCGGGGAAGACGAAGGCGGTCCTGCCGGGCCGGGGCGGCGCCGTGCCGGTGACCACGCGGGCGGAGGGCGTCCCGGCGGCGAGCGCGGCGAGACCGTCCCGGAAGTCGGCGGGCCCCCGGCCGATCACCACCGCCCGGTGCTCGAACACCGAACGTCCCGCGGCCAGCGCGTGCCCGATCTCGGCGGGCGTCGCCTCCGGACTGCGGTCGAGGTGGTCCAGCAGCCGCCGCGCCTGGTCGGCGAGCGCAGCCGGCGACTTCGCCGACACCGGCCAGGGCAGCGTCCCGTCCGTCGCCACCACGGGCTCCGGCAGACCCGGGGTCGCAGGGTCCTCGTCCTCCGGGGCCTGTTCGACGATGAGGTGCGCGTTGGTGCCGCTGGCGCCGAACGACGAGATCCCGACGCGGCGCGGACGTCCCGTGTCCGGCCACGGGCGGGCCTCCGTCAGCAGTTCCACGGCGCCCGCGCTCCAGTCCACCTGCGGGGTCGGCTCGTCCACGTGCAGCGTCTTCGGCAGGACCGCGTGGCGCAGGGCCATCACCATCTTGATGATGCCGCCCACGCCCGCCGCGGCCTGGGTGTGGCCGATGTTCGACTTCAGCGAGCCGAGCCACAGGGGCCGGTCCCCGGCGCGGTCGCGGCCGTAGGCGGCGATCAGCGCCTGCGCCTCGATCGGGTCGCCGAGCATGGTGCCGGTGCCGTGCGCCTCGACCGCGTCGATCTCGCCGGGGGTGAGGCGGGCGCCGGCCAGGGCCTGCCGGATGACGCGCTCCTGCGAAGGACCGTTCGGGGCGGCCAGGCCGTTGGACGCACCGTCCTGGTTGACCGCCGAACCGCTCACGACCGCCAGCACCCGGTGGCCGTTCTTCCGCGCGTCGGAGAGGCGTTCCAGCAGCAGGAGGCCGACGCCCTCCCCCCAGCCGGTGCCGTCGGCGGCGGACGCGAACGCCTTGCACCGCCCGTCGGCGGCCAGGCCGCGCTGCTTGCTGAACTCGGTGAAGATGTCGGGCGTCGCCATGACGGTGACACCGCCGGCCAGCGCCAGCGTGCACTCCCCGGAGCGCAGCGACTGCGCGGCCAGGTGGACGGCCACCAGCGAGGAGGAGCAGGCGGTGTCGACCGTCACCGCCGGGCCCTCCAGCCCGAGGGCGTACGCGACCCGGCCGGAGGCGACGCTGCCCGCGCTGCCGTTGCCGATGTAGCCCTGCAGGTCGTCGGGGACGGCGCTGAGGCGGGTGCGGTAGTCGCCGTACATGACGCCGGCGAAGACGCCGGTGGGGGTGGAGTGGAGGGCGGCCGGGTCGATGCCGGCGCGTTCGATCGTCTCCCACGCGACCTCCAGCAGGAGGCGCTGCTGGGGGTCCATGGCGAGGGCTTCGCGGGGGCTGATGCCGAAGAAGGCGGGGTCGAAGGCGTCGGCGTCGTAGAGGAACGCGCCGTGGCGCGTGTAGGACTTGCCGGGCTTGCCCGGCTCGGGGTCGTAGAGCTTCTCGACGTCCCAGCCGCGGGTGGCCGGAAACTCCGCGACGGCGTCCGTCCCGCTCGCCACCAGCGTCCACAGGTCGTCCGCGGAGTACACGCCGCCCGGGTAGCGGCAGCCGATGGCCACGATGGCGATGGGCTCGTCGGCGGCGGCGGTGACCGTCGCGGCCGGGGAGGCGGGCGCCTGCTCGGACGGGAAGAGGGCGGCGTGGAGGTGGACGGCCAGGCGGTGCGGGGTGGGGTGGTCGAAGACCAGGGTCGCGGGGAGGCGGAGACCGGTGGCGGCGTTGAGGCGGTTGCGCAGCTCGACCGCCGTCAGCGAGTCGAACCCGAGGTCCTTGAACGCCTGGTCGGGGTCGACCGCGTCGGCCGTGGCGTGCCCCAGGACGAGGGCGACGTGGGACCGGACGAGGGCGGCGAGGGCCTCCACGGCGTCCGCGGCGGAGAGGCCGGCCAGCCGGTCGCGGAGGCCACCGGCGTCGGCCGTCGCGGCGGCCGCGGCGGCCTTCCGGACGGGAACGGGGACGAGCCCCTTCAGCACGGCGGGAAGGGTGTCGCTCTCCAGCTCGGAGCGGAGCAGCGCAGGGACGATCTTGACGGGGGCCAGGCATGCGGCGCCTGTGGCACGGGCGGCTTCGAACAGCGCCGGCCCCTCGTCCGCGGTGATGGGCTCGCCTCCCAGGCGGGTCAGGCGGGCCAGCCGACCGTCGTCCAGGTGGCCGGTCATGCCGCTGCGGTCGGACCACATTCCCCAGGCCAGGGAGATGGCGGGCAGGCCCTCGGCGCGGCGGTGCTGGGCCAGCGCGTCGAGGAAGGTGTTGGCGGCGGCGTAGTTGCCCTGGCCCGGATTGCCGAGGACGCCCGCCATGGAGGAGAAAAGGACGAAGTCGGTGAGGTCCGCGTCGCGGGTGAGTTCGTGCAGGTGCCAGGCGGCGTCAGCCTTGGGGCGGAACACGCGGTCGACGCGGTCGGCGGTCAGGGAGGTGACGGTGCCGTCGTCGAGGACGCCGGCGGCGTGGACCACGCCGGTGAGCGGGTGCTCGTCCGGGACGGCCGCGAGCAGCGCGGCGAGCGCGTCGCGATCGGCGGCGTCGCAGGCGGCGACCGTGACCTCCACACCCAGGTCGGCCAGCTCGGCGGCGAGTTCGGCGGTGCCCGGAGCGTCCAGACCGCGCCGGCTGGTCAGCAGCAGATGCCCGGCCTGCCGGGCCGTCGCGTAGTGGCGGGCGAACAGGGCGCCGAGGGTCCCGGTGCCGCCGGTGATCAGGACCGTGCCCCCGGTGGCCGGGTCCGGCGCGGCCGTGCCGTCGTCCACCGGGGTCTCCCGCACGAGCCGGGGGACGTAGAGCCGTGGCTCGTCACCGCCGCGCAGCGCCAGTTGCGGCTCGTCACTCGCGAGTGCCACCCGGAACGCCTCCGGAGGGACGCGGTCCTCGTCGTCCAGGTCGATCACGGTGAAGCGGCCGGGGTTCTCGCTCTGCGCCGTACGGATCAGCCCCCAGGCGGCGGCGTCCGCAGGGTTCGGCGACTCGGTGCCGTCATCGACGGCAACAGCCCGCGCGGTGACGAACACAAGTTGGCTATCCGCTGGCCGTTCCTCGGCCAGCCACGACTTGATCGTGTCGAGGGCGTACTGGACGGCCTCCCGCGCGGCGCCGGGGACGTCCTCGGCGGAGCTGGAACGCCCCAGCAGGCCGGTGGCGATGACCAGGTCGGGGACGGCGGCGGTGGCGTCCGTCGACAGCGCCGCCAGATCCAGATGGCTCTCGACCGCGACTCCGTCGGGCAGTGCCGCAACGAGCGCTTCGGGAACGGTCGGGCCCACGAACGCCACGCGACCGGTACTGAGGTCGTCCGTGCCGGGCGTGCGGGTCCAGGTCAGGCGGAACAGGTGGCCGGGCCGCCTCGCCGAGACGGCCTTCGCCAGGTGGTCCGCGGGGACCGGCCGCATGGCCAGCGACGCCACCTCGGCGACGGGCCGCCCGGCCGGATCGGCGAGGCTGACGCGCAGCGTGTCCTCGCCGGAAGGGACGATCCGGACGCGCAGCGCCCGCGCGCCCACCGCGTGAAGCCGGACGTCCGAGCAGGCGAACGGAAGGAGCACCTCGTCCGGGCCCTGCCCGGGGCTGGTGGCGGCGATGGCGTGGAGTGCGGCGTCGAAGAGGGCCGGGTGAATGCCGTAGCGGTCGGTGCCGACGGTGTCTCCGGCGGGGGCGCTCACCTCGGCGTAGAGGGTGTCGCCGTGCCGCCAGGCGGCGGTCAGGCCCTGGAAGGCGGGCCCGTAGCGGTATCCGCGTGCGGCGAGGCCGTCGTAGAGGGCGTCGGTGGGCACGGGGGTCGCGCCCGCCGGTGGCCAGACCTCCGGCCCCGCCCAGGCGGCCGTGTCCGGCGGGGCGGCCGGGGCCGCCTCGGAGGCGAGGGCGCCGGTGGCGTGGCGGGTCCAGGCGCCGCCGGCTTCGGCGTCGTCCGGCCGGGAGTGGACGGTGAAGGCCCTGCGTCCGTCGTCGTCGGCCGCCGCCACGCGCACTTGCAGGTGGAGGCCGCCGGGGGACGGGAGCGTGAGGGGCGCTTCGAGGGTGAGTTCTTCCAGGCGGGGCGCGTCGATGACGCTGCCGGCGTGGAGGGCGAGCTCGATGAACGCGGTGCCGGGCAGAAGCGGGACGTCGTGGACGGCGTGGTCGGCGAGCCACGGATGGCTGCGCGACGACAGGTGCCCGGTGAACAGGTGGCCCTCCCCGTCCGCGAGCGCGACGTCGACACCGAGCAGGCCGTGCTCGGCGGCGTGCAGGCCGAGTGTCTTGGGGTCGGCGGCGATGGTGGGGCCGTCGATCCAGTAGCGCTGGTGCTGGAAGGGGTATGTGGGCAGGTCGAGGTGCGCGGGATGAGCGCCCGGATAGAAGCCCGCCCACTGGGAGGACGTGGAGGTGTGGGTGAGAGCGGTGGCCAAGGAGGTCAGGACGCGCTGCCAGGTGTCCTCGTCGCGGCGCAGGGTGCCGGTGACGGCGACCTCGGCCGTGCTCGCGTGCTCTTCGGCCGTCTCCTGAAGCGGGTGCGTCAGGACGGGGTGCGGACTGGCCTCGATGAACAGGGTGTGCCCGTCGTCCAGCAGGGCACGTGTGGCCGCCTGGAAGTCGACGGTGGTGGCCAGGTTGTCGTACCAGTACTGGGCGTCCATCACCGTCGTGTCGTCCAGCGCACCGCCGGCGTGAGCGGACACGGTCGAGTAGAACGCCACGCCCGCGTCCTGCGGACGCACCGGAGCCAGCAGCTCCAGGAGTTCGTCATGCAGCGGGTGGACGTGCGGCGAATGGGAGGCGTAGTCGACCGGGATCCTCCGGGCGCGGACGCCCTGGGCGTCGCACTGGGCCAGGAGTTCGTCGAGAGCATCACCGTCGCCGGCGACGACGGTGGCCGACGGCCCGTTGACGGTGGCGACCGCCAGCTGTCCCCGCCAGTGTTCGATCAGGTCTGCGGCATCGGCCGCGGGGAGGGGCAGGGAGACCATGCCGCCTTGGCCCGCGATGTGGGTGATGGTCTGGGAGCGCAACGCCACGATGCGGGCCGAATCCTCCAGGGTGAGGATCCCGGCGATGTGGGCGGCGGCGATCTCGCCCTGCGAGTGGCCCACAACGGCATCGGGGGTGACACCCAGGTGCTCCCACAGGCGAGCGAGGGAGATCATCATCGCCCAGAGCGCGGGCTGGACGACATCCACCCGGTCGAGGTCGGGAGCGTCGTTGGTCTGGGTGAGGACGTCGATCAGGTTCCAGCCGGTGAACGGTTCGAGCGCGTCCGCGCAGGCGGTGAGGTGCTCGGCGAACACCGGCGAGGTGCGCATCAGCTCCACGCCCATGCCGGCCCACTGCGAACCCTGCCCCGGGAAGACGAAGACCGTCCTGCCCGGCTCGGCCGCCGCAGTCCCGGTGACCACATGCGGTGAGGGTTCACCGTCGGCCAGCGCCGCGAGCGCACCCCGGAAGTCGGCGGGCTCCCGGCCGATCAGCACCGCCCGGTGGTCGAACGCCGAACGTCCAGTCGCCAGGACGTGACCGATCCGCGCGGGCGCCGCCTCCGGGCTGCGGTCGAGGTGGTCCAGCAGCCGCCGTGCCTGCTCTCTCAGTGCGGTCTCGGACTTCGCCGAGAGCGGCCACGGCAGCGTCCCGTCCGTGGCGACGGCCGGCTCCGGAGCGTCGTGATCGGAGTCGTCGCCGTCCTCCGGGGCCTGTTCGATGATGAGGTGCGCGTTTGTGCCGCTGATGCCGAAGGACGAGACCGCGGCCCGGCGGGGACGTCCGGTGTCCGGCCAGGGCTGCTGCTCGGTCAGCAGCTCGACGGTGCCCGAGGTCCAGTCGACATGGGGTGTCGGCTCGTCGACGTTCAAGGTCTTCGGCAGCACGCCGTGGCGCAGGGCCATCACGGTCTTGATCACGCCGGAGACGCCGGCGGCGGCCATGGTGTGACCGATGTTCGACTTCAACGACCCCAGCCACAACGGCCGGTCTGCCGGGCGTGCCTGGCCGTAGGTCGCGATGAGGGCTTGCGCCTCGATCGGGTCGCCGAGTGTAGTCCCTGTGCCGTGGGCCTCGACCGCGTCGACCTCGTCGGCCTGGACGCGCGCGTTGGCCAGCGCCTGCCTGATCACACGCTCCTGCGAAGGACCGTTGGGGGCCGTCAGGCCGTTGGACGCGCCGTCCTGGTTGACCGCCGAGCCACGGACGACCGCGAGCACCTGGTGGCCGTTGCGTTGCGCGTCCGAGAGCCGCTCCAGGAGGAGGACACCGACGCCCTCACCCCATCCGGTGCCATCGGCGGATGCCGCGAACGCCTTGATCCGGCCGTCGGCCGCCAGACCGCGTTGCCGGCTGAACTCGGTGAACAGGCCCGGTGTGGCCATCACCGACACACCGGCGGACACCGCGAGGGTGCATTCGCCCTGGCGCAGCGCCTGCGTCGCCTGGTGCAACGCGACCAACGACGACGAGCACGCCGTGTCGATGGTGATCGCCGGGCCTTCCAGCCCGAGGAAGTAGGCCAACCGGCCGGAGATCACGCTGGTCGTCCTGCCGATCAGCACGTGCCCGTCGAATCCGGCGGTGTCGTGCGCCGAGCCGTAGTCCTGCGACACGGCGCCGACGAAGACGCCCGTCGAGCTGCCCCGCAGCGTGGCCGGGTCGATGCCCGCGCGTTCGAACGCCTCCCACGCGGTCTCCAGCAACAGCCGCTGCTGCGGATCCATCGCGGTCGCCTCACGCGGACTGATCCCGAAGAACCCCGCGTCGAACTCCCCGGCGTCATAGAGGAACCCGCCCTCGCGGGCATAGGTCTTGCCTGGACGTCCTGGATCCGGGTCGTAGAGCCCGTCAACGTCCCAGCCGCGATCGGTCGGCATCCCCGAGATCGCCTCACTGCCGGACGCGACCAACTCCCAAAGCTCTTCGGGCGACCGGACACCTCCCGGCAGGCGGCACCCGATGCCCACAACGGCGACCGGCTCGTCCAACGCCGCCGCCACGGCCACGGGCTCGGCGGCAAGCACCGCCTCACCCAGCAGTTCACGGCGTACATAGCGCGCCAACGCGGCCGGGGTGGGGTGGTCGAAGACGGCCGTGGCGGACAGGCGTCGGCCGATCGCCGCGCTCAGCCGGTTGCGCAGCTCCACCGCCGACAGCGAGTCGAAACCCAGCTCCTTGAACTTGGCGTCCGGACGGACCGCCTCCGGCGTCGCATGCCCCAGCACCGTCGCCGCGTGGGCCCGCACCATCTCCAGCAGTTCACGCTCGACATCGGCCGCCGACATCCCCGCGAACCGTTGCCCACCCGCCGCAGGACCGCCTGTGGCGGCGGTGCGCCGGACGGCACGCGGACGCACCAGCGCACCGAGCACCGCAGGCACATCCCCACCCTGCGCCAACCGCGCGACATCCAGCCGCGCGGG